>CAZOOR010000022.1:0-14872 GCA_964581505.1 uncultured Hyphomicrobiales bacterium | reverse complement strand
AAGGCTTGATTATACAATTCTTCTGCGTCTTTTCCTTCTTTTGTTTTTGCCAAATTCCCTAAATAATTTCCCCAGTTTAAATATAAATCCGATAGTAAACTATTAATCTCTTCATTATGTATTTTTTCTGCTTTCTTTTCTATTTCTTCTATTTTATTTATTGGGTAATTTTCTTTAATTATCAAATTAATAATTTTCTTTTTCAATAAATATATTTCGGAATTGCTCTTTAACAATTCTGTTTTTTCAATTTCTCCTTCTTCAAATTGTAGTATCGCTTCATCTACTTGTTTTTTCGAAATTTCTAATCTTTCTTTTACACCCTTAAAGTTTTCATCGTCGTCAATATCTACTATATTGTTTAACATTTCTCTTAAGGATGTAAATGGTTTATTTACAACAAAAGGTTGTTCTAATTGTAATTCATTATTTAGTTTTAACATAAAGGAATCTGCATCATATCCTTTTATAACAAAAGCATTTATATTAGGGGTTTCAAGAAAGGCTTTGACTTTTTCGTTTGGTTCGTTGTCATTGTAGGTTACCCAGTAAAGTCCATTATCAAATCTTCCAAGATTTTGTATATGTTCAAAAATAGGGTCATCCCCACTATAACCAATAAAAATCCAAGGCCTTTTGTTTTTGATACTATCAAATATTCGAAGAACAGTTTCTTTTACCTTTTTCATTTCTTCTTCTGTATTTAATAACCATAAACCGTGGTGTTGACCGTGAAGAAAAACAACAGATTTCTCTTTAAATGTAGTAGTTGTCAAATCTTTAAGAATTGCCATATCATAAGTTGAAGGAAAATCATTGAATAAAGCTAATGCACGTAAAATTAAATTATCAAAGTTTACAGTAAAAATATAATCTACATAATCATTTACCAAGAGTTGAGCAAGATAAATATGTGCCACGTTAATTTTTGCTTCATCAATGTAATCTTTTAATAACTTATCTCTTTCATAAGGTTGTAAACATTCCATTAATTTGGAATAGGTTTGGTCTTCTTCTTTGATGTTTTTAATTGAAGGAGCTTCCGAATATTTTATTAAAATATCTTTTACAATATCTCTCGCCAAGGGAATACCACCAGTTTTTGATGCCCCTGCACCTAAAAAGAAAATTGGTTTAGGTTGCTCATTTGCCTTTGATTGCTTAATTATATATGCTATTTCTTCGATTGTTGCAGTTTTCATAATTTTTTCTTTATTCAGATATTTAATTTAGCCTTGTTGCTAATGGTTGAACAAACACAAGCAACTTATTCTACCCTACAAACTTACATTTTTCAATAATAAATTACAAGTTTTATCAATGATTATATATATATTTATTGTGTTTACTTACAATCTACTATCTTTTGCTTCTACCTTTTCTTGCTTGCTTCGAGTCCTTTTTGTGTATTTTATTGGGGAGTATAGAGACGTGATAAGTATTGATGACAACTAATTTTTTTTAAATACAATGATTTTACCTAATTTCTTGTTTTTAAAATTGCAAATTGATGATGAAACTTTTAACTATAATTTTATTTATTGTGCTGACGCTTAATCTGTCTGCAACAGACGAATCTACTCCAAATAATACGATACGTGGAACTGTTATCTGCCAGCAAACGCAAAAGCCGGTGGTAGGTGCAACCGTTGCACTGATTGAATTGAAAAAAATTACTTCTTCCAAACAGGACGGCAGTTTTAGATTTGAGAAAGTTTCGCCCGGACGTTACAGATTGCTTGTTACTTTTGTGGGTTACGACCGATATGTAGGTAATATTGTGCATACATCGGGTAAGGAGTTGATTGTTAATATCGAAATAAGCGAGAGTTATATCAAGGCAGACGAAGTGGTCGTAAAGGCAAAGAAACATTTCGAATCAATAAATGAAGCGGCTTTGGTAAGTTCTACTATGTTTACCCTTGATGATGTAGAGCGATTTGCAGGCAGCCGTATGGATGTAGCACGTATGGCGTCAAATTTTGCAGGCGTGGCAAGTTCGGACGATAATAGAAATGATATAATAATTCGCGGCGGCTCGCCAACTGAATTGCTCTGGCGTCTGGACGGGTTGGACATACCGAACCCAAATCATTTCGGAACACAGGGTGCGACCGGCGGACCGATAAGTGCAATTAACCAGAATCTGCTGGATAACAGCGATTTTATTACAGGCGCTTTGCCTGCAAATTATTTCGATAGGATGTCGGGCGCTTTTGATTTGCGGACACGGCGCGGCAATGATGAACATTATGAGTTTCTCGGTGAGTTGGGATTTAATGGTTTTCAGCTCGGAGTCGAGGGACCAATTATCAAAAAGAAATCATCATTCATTGCAAACTACCGATATTCATTTCTGGATTTTCTCGAAATGCTCGGTGTAGATTTCGGGTTTTCGGGTATCCCGAGGTATCAGGACGGTATGTTTAAACTCGAATATAATCCCGACTATAAAAACAGATTATATATGACAGGGCTATTTGGCAAGAGCGATATATACATTCAAGAGAGCAAAACGGAAGATGTATATACAGGTGATTTCGATATTAACAACGGTACGGATTTATTTTCATTAGGAATAAATTGGCAGCATTTCCTTGGCGAACGTATTTACGGACGATTGCTTCTCGGATATGTTTATAATAGATATAGAACCGACTTGGATTCGATAACAACGGACGAACAATCAAAGGTAACTAATTTATTTCATTGGTATCAAAACCGTTCGACCGAAAGCTATGTTAATACAAAGTACGAACTATTTTATTCCCCAACATCACGTCAGAATTTCACATTTGGCATAGAGGGACGTTACAGATTTTATAAACTGTTTCAACAGAGATTTCCTGTTCCTCAGCATAGTTCCACATTGTGGTTTTTCGGTGAAGACGGCAATGCAACACAATTGTTCTCTTATATCAATTGGAACTATCACCTTAGCGAAAATTTGATACTTGATTTAGGTACGGAAAGTCAATATTTCGGATTGAACAAGAAATTTACGGTAGAGCCTCGAGCGTCATTGCGTTGGAATTTGTCGCCGCTTCACAGTATATATTTGGGCTATGGCTTGCATAGGCAGTCTCTACCATTGGTTATTTATTTCTATGCGGACGGCAATGAAAATCTGGACTTAATGAAATCATCTCATTATGTAGTCGGTTACAATTATATTCTTTCCGAAGATGCTTTGATTAAAATCGAGAGCTATTACAAAGATATATCACTTGCACCGGTGGAGAAAAATGCCGCGTCTTCATATTCTTTTCTGAATACGGGAACAAATTTCGGGGCAGTGGACGGTCGAGGTGTCGAGTTAATAAGTAAAGGTCTCGGACATACTTACGGTGCTGAGTTTTCTTTAATTAAAAATTTCTCTGCCGGATACTATATAACAGCAACGGCATCGTATGTACGACAGAAATATACAGGTTCGGATAATATAGAACGCTACGGAGCATTTGATAATATATTCATTGCAAATATATTAAGCGGCTACGAACTCGTAATTTCACCAAAATTTTCATTGGAATTTTCCGCAAAGTTTACAATAGCAGGCGGCACTCCCTACACACCTATTGATTTGGCAAAATCTAGACAGAACAATCGAACATATTATAATACTCATCTTGCATTTTCATCGCGAAATTCTAATTATAAGCGTTTCGATTTGAGGATAGACTTCCGCAATCATTATCAATCAATGTCGGTCATTTCATATATATCATTTGAGAATTTGTTCGACACAAAGAATGTATTTAGCTACCAATATGATGCAAAGAACAAGAAAATACAAACCGTATATCAATTAGGAAGTTTCTTTGTCGGAGGTGTAAAAATAGAGTTCTAAGTTATTTCCCGATAACAATATGTTTTCTGATGAAGCGCTGTTTACCAATACGAACTTCTGCTACATAATCACCGGGGGGCAACTTCCTGCCGGCATCATTTCTGCCGTTCCAAGTATATGTATATCTGCCGGGGGGTTGTGTGCCTTCGAAAATTGTAGCAACAACAGTAGCGGCAAGTGAATAAATAAGCACCTGTACATCTGTTCGGTAGTCCAGTTCGTATCTGATTACGGGCGAAACATCTTCGACCAAACCGAGGAATCTTCCGATTGAACCCAAGGATATTTTTAGACCGAAAGGATTCATTGTTTTGATACCGGTTACGTTGTTTTGCGACATCAATAAATTATATTGATGATTTGCAATATCTACATCAAGTGGCAAATAATATTCAGGCGGCAAATTCAAGGCACCGTTTGCCATATCTGCGCGTGTTGCAAAATCGGATTTGCCGGGAATAAGCGAGGCAAATTGTCTAAGGTCATTTGCCAGCCGTGCCGAATTCGGAATGTGTAATTTCAAAGCGTGTATATAATTGCTATCCTGAAACGGTAATGTCCTGCGTCCAACAGCACCGGGCATATAGTCGTCTTTGTACGGCGTGTCGTCAATAGAGATAGTATCGCCTCGCAACAAATCAAGAGGTGTTATGTTTTTATTATTCAATAATAGAGATTTAGTGCTGTCTTCCGAAGTTACAAATGCACCGGCTAGAGCAGTAGAACTAATAAAAACGAATAATAATGAAGCAAAAAGAATGTACTTTTTGCCCGCTTTGTGTTTATATTTAATATTAAATCTCATATTTGCAATTATCGTTTACTATTTGAACGAAAAAAAAACAAAATAAGTATAAATTGATAAAAAAAATCGGGGCTGTTGCGGAGAATAATAAATATTCTTCTTTTAAACAACCCCGAAAAAATAAAGATTAAAGCTATTTATAAGGAATCAATCAAACCCTTTTTCGCTTCATCGTTAATCATATCACCCAATGAAATACCACCGTCTTTAATTTTGGGCGATGAATCTGTTCTTGCCGCTTTCTTTTGGTGTCTAGCTCTCAGTTCTTCTTCATCTACCTTAGGTGCAAGTATTAACGATTCGTCATCAGGTACCAAATCAACAATTGAAACGGTCAATTTATCACCAACTTGGAAAGGAATTTTATTTCCCTGCAAAACGCGTTTCATTTTGCTACGAGGCATAAATCCATCTAATTCGTCATTAATTGTAACAATCATACCTTGTGGGATTACCTGAAATACTGTGCCTTCAAATTCCGAGCCAATGGGATATTTTTCGTGCATTGCGGGCCAAGGATTTTCCGTTGTTTGTTTGTAGCTTAATGCAATTGTTTTCTTTTCTGTTGAGACTGCAAGAATTTTAACATCAATTTCCTGATTGGGTTTTAATATGTCTGCTGGTCTTTTAACTCTCTTTGTCCAAGAAATCTCGGGTGTGCGAAGTAAGCCGTCCACGCCGGGTTTCAATTCTATATAAGCGCCGAAATCAGTCAATCTTCTTACAATACCTTTTTGAACTGTATCAACAGGAAACTCTTCATCAATTTTTGACCAAGGTGATTCTTCCAATTCTTTGTGATTGAGTGCAATTCTATTCTTTTCTCTATCCAATTCTACAACTTTGGCTTTGAGTGTGTCGCCTTTCTTTACAAATTTTGATGGGTCATCAACATGGATATGCGACAAACGGGATATATGAATTAATCCCTCTACACCACCTAAATCAAGGAAAACGCCGAATGATGCAATTGAACTTACTCTACCCTCGACAATATCATCAACATGAATATTATTCCAAAATTCATCAACAAGCTGATTTTTTCGACTGACGATAACTGCTTTTCTGCCTTCGTCATATTCCTGAATTTCGTGAATTTCAACTAAAAACTTCTGACTTACCGAATCCGAGAGTTCTTTCTCGCTTGGGTTACGTCTCAATGAAAAATGTGAAGCAGGTAAGAAAAGAGGAACATTTTTGTAAATCACACGCAAGCCGCCGCGAATTCTATCTTTTACTTCGACTTCGATTTTCTCTTTCGTATCTTTCTTTGCCGCCAGCTCCTCATAAACCGGAGCATACTTAGTAAATCTGTTTACAGTTTCCTTTTTGGCTTCTTCGGTTTTGGCGTCAGCCTTAGGCTCTTCGGTTTTAGTTTCAGAGACAGTTTCCTCTGCTTTTTTCTCTTCAGCTTTTACCTCAGTAGCAGGTTCTTCTGCTTGTACATCAGCCTTAGGTTCCTCTTTCGGAGTTTCGGGCTTAGGCTCTTCGGTTTTTGTTTCGGAGACAGTTTCCGCTGCCGGAGTTTCGGCAGGTGTTTCTTCTGCTTTTACTTCAGCCTTAGTTTCTTCGGCAGGAGTCTCTGTGTTTTCGTTTTTTTTAATTTCTTCCGCAGATGATTCTGTGTTTTCGGAAGGAGTGATGTTCTCGTTTGTCAAGTTGTCGTTATCCATATTGCACCTTTTATAAAAGTTTTACTAATGCTAATACCCAACAAATGGGCATATAACCGTTAATTATTTGCTCGATTTTCAATTAAGAAACAAGCACCTTTGAAAAAATCAAATCCAAAGGGACTACAAAATTAAGGAAAAAAAAGATAAAAGCCGAAAATAATTTTTCAATTAGTAAAAAATTCTGTAAATTTGTAGTTCTTTAAATACATTTGTTAAATAATTGCATTATTGCACTCGATTAGGAGAAAATTTATGAGTTTGCGTCGAGTCTATGAGACGACAATCATTGTCAATGCGGCATTAGATGATACCGACATTGAATCCGTGGTCAGTAAAGTAACAGGCTTTATCGAGAATCACGGAGCCGAAATATTTGAGATAAACAAGTGGGGACGCCGTCGTCTGGCTTATCCCATTAATAAGAAGTACAACGGATTTTACGTACACGTAGTATTCGGGTCTTCGCCATCTGTTATCCCGATATTCGAGCGCTTTTTAGTATTGGAAGATACAATACTACGACATCTTTCATTGGTCTTACCCGATAAACTTCGTGATTTCAGAGCAAAAAGAGCTTTACAAGCAGGTACTACAAACGCTCCGGCTACTATTGAATCACAACCGAAGATTGGCAAAGCTATAGCTATCAAAGAAAAGAAAGCCGCAGAAATTGCCGCTAAGGAAGCAAAGAAAGAAGCAAGAGAAAAGGAAAGAAAAGAAAGAATGGAAAACAGGGCAAAAGCTGAAGCCGAGGAGGCAAAAGCCGAAGAAGCAACGGCGGCTGACGATTCTAAGGCTGAGGACAAGAAGCCTGAAGAAAAAGATGTTCAAAATGATTCTTCCAAAGCAACGGAAGAAAAAGCAGATTAATTTTATTTTGAAAAACTAAGGTTTAATGATATGAAAGTCATTTTAAGAAAAGATGTAACAAAACTTGGTAATATCGGCGATATTATCAATGTAAAGACAGGATATGCCCGTAATTATCTTATTCCGAGAAATCTTGCTTATTATGCTACTGATGCCGCTTTGAAAAAACTTGAAATTGAGAAAAAACTCTATGCAAAAGTTATGGAGCAGGAAAAAGCCAATGCAGAAGAACTTTCGGCAAGGCTTGCGGATATTCAGCTTAGCATTCCGATGAAAGTCGGCGAAGAGGGCAAACTCTACGGCTCGGTTACCCAGCAAATGATTACGGACGAACTTCTTGTCCATAATATTAGAATTGATAAAAGAACTATTCTCATTGACGAGCCGATTAAATCGCTCGGTGTTTTTGATATAAAAGTCAAACTACACAGCGACGTATTAGCCAATCTCAAGGTATGGGTTGTCAGCGAAGAATAGATTTCTTTTGATTTTTATTTTGAAAAGAGTTGTTCGTTTATGAACAACTCTTTTTTTTATTCACTCAATATCCACCTGCTTTGCTCTGCGTAATGCGTGCAATAGAATATATATCTCTGGCATCAGTTCTTAACACATCACCCTGCACCTTAATTTAAGAGGAGTAAGAAAGGCAAAAGACATAATATGAATGTAATTACAGGGAAAAGGGGGAAGTAGAAAGCAATAGTGGGAATGATGCTTGACATTGCAAGATACAAGATGAGTAGAGTGAATTTTGTCCCAACGGTGAGTATAAAAATAGTAGCCGATTGCGGAACTCAAAATTTTCAATTTACGATAAAGTTGAAACGGGCTACAATCCTTGAATTTACTACTATCTCGGCTATTATTTTTATATCTAATGTTAAGTATCGTTAATTTTAACTTCTTTTAATTTTTCAATTAATAAGTCTAATGAATTTGCACCTAAATACCAAATACCTGCAGCAACCTTCAGTGGATTATATCCAAATTCATTAGACTTATTAATTAAGAATTCTTTTCTATCCTCATCATTAGTTAATTTTGGATCGAGTTTATCTGTTATTTGTCTAACCCAAGTATCAATTGGGAACGCCAAGCTATTGTTAATGCCTTTAGTGCTAATTTCTGGATTTAATAAATAAATATCTCGAATAATAAATGTTGCGATTTTATCAGAAATATCTCTAAATTTGTCACTTATTAATTCCTTATAAATATCATCAGTTTTATTCTCCTCTAATAAAGATAGAATATAACTATAAATATTTTTTTTATTATTATCTTCTGAAATAAAATTTAGAACATCGAAAACCATCATAATATCTTCAATATTTCCTAAATGTATTTCTTTCTCATAATTTTTCTTCTTTTGTGGCTTAATTTCAACTTTTTCTTCTGTTGTAAATAATTTGTAAATTGGATTACTATTCCCAATTGACAAACTAATTTTTTCTCTTGGTTTTTTTTTCTTAAATTTTAGTAGCTCAGATTTATCAAAATATTCCTTACTGTTTTTTAATTCTTCATACGCTAATTCTAAATCATCGTTTCCTATATTAAATTTATGCTCTAATTTTTTTATCGTAAATGTTAAGTATTCATTGGATAATTCATCTCTTCGGCCTCTCATAAAAGATTTACTAAAAAAGAATTTTAAACCTTCCCACCAATTTGTTTTCAGCAAATTTACGTCAAATTGGCTTAAATGAGATTCGATATATTTATCACCTAAGATTTCAAAATATTTAAAAATTTTATAGTTATCAGCACCTGAAGTTTTAATTTTCAATTGTTCTTTTTTCATAATAAGTTTGACTTTTTGCTGTATTTTGAATTTAGCATAATGATACGCAATGTTCTGGGCTAAGCGAATTAATCCCAGATTATTTAGTTTAGCTTATGTTGGGCAGAGTTCGCATAGCGAACTCATCGCTTTGCCCCAACACCTATACATACGCAATATAATAAATTATATTGAATTTTACGCATACAATTTATATATTAATATTTTTGGATATATTAAGATACAAAAGATTGCCGATAGGATAAGATTAGTAAACTTTGTGGGTATTTTTGTGCTCCCTGAGGGACTCGAACCCTCGACCCTCTGATTAAGAGTCAGATGCTCTAGCCAGCTGAGCTAAGGGAGCGTGGCAAAATTACGGATTTTTCTATTCTTTGCCAAAAACTTATTTTAGTTTTTTTCATTTGTAACAAGTTTGATAATTATTTGTTTCTTATAACGTGTACTTTGTTGTATATTATTATTTTGGCAAAATAAATGAAATTGGTTCTATTTATTATTTCCTTATTGTTTGGTTTTTATTCGGCGACGGCTCAATATGCCGAGCATAAACTAATCGTTAAGTTCAAAGCCGGCGAGCAGGAATTATACCATTGGTTAGCTAATCAGCGTAGCGGTGAAATAAAGGCTTTCTCGCAGATTTTAGGCAGACATAATACTTCGCCATTTGTGAGCAAAGCACTGCTAAAAATGATGCATAGCAAAAAGCATAATGACAAAATGCTTTCCTCTTCCGCTTGCCCTAATGAACTTTCGTTTATTGCCGTTATTGAATATACTGCTGGCATTGCTCCGCCACTGCTTGCCCGTAAATTGGCTTCTTTTCCTTTTATTGAATACGCGGAGCCTCTGCCGGTACATAAGATTTTTACAGAACCTAACGACCCTAAACGTAACAGACAGTATTATTTGAAGAAAGTTCATACTTTCGAGGCGTGGGATATTGTGGATAAGACAAAGACAATCATTGCCGCTATTGTCGATACGGGCATAGATTATGAACACGAGGATTTAAAGGATAATATTTATATTAATCCAGGTGAGGACGGTATTGACAAGAACGGCAAGAGCCGCCGAAATAACGGCATTGATGACGATGCTAACGGCTTTATTGATGATTGGCGTGGTTGGGACTTTGCTTCGGATACCGGTAAGTCTAAGCAGGACAATGTTCCCAAACCCGGACATCGCCACGGAACACACGTAGGCGGCACTGTGGGTGCCGTTACAAATAATTATCTCGGGATAGCAAGTGTAGGTCGTTTTGTTAAGTTACTGCCCGTTAAGACCGGACCGGACAGCCAGTTTGCGATTTCCATTACCAATGGCTATGACGGCTTACTGTATGCAGGCATAGCCGGTGCAGATGTAATAAATTGCTCTTGGGGTAGCGGCACACGTTCGCAAGCGGAAAAAGAATTAGTGGATAGCGTCCTGAAATTAGGTTCTGTTATTGTTGCGGCGGCTGGTAATAACGGCAATCACGAGACATTCTATCCTGCCGGCTATGACGGAATTATTTCGGTTGCCGCCCTAAACTCAGCAGATAGAAAAGCATTCTTTTCCAACTATGATGAAACTGTTGATGTATCTGCGCCCGGAAAAGATATTTTAGCAACTGTTCCGAATAATTCTTATGATTTTATGTCCGGGACTTCAATGGCGGCACCTGTTGTAACCGGAGTTGCCGCTCTGGCACGTATGGCACACCCCGCTCTGTCGCCGCGTCAAATTCGCGAACTACTGCGTGTAACTTGCGATAACATTGATACAAGTACAAAGAATTACAGGGACTTGCTCGGCAAAGGCAGGGTTAATGCCCTAAAAGCTGTGTCGGCAAATAATCCGCATTCTGTCAGAATGATTCACTACACAGTAGAAGATGAAAACAAAGACGGTATATTAGACATTGGCGAAAAGGTAAATGTTTATATTCAATTCAAAAATATCCTCTCGGATATTTATAATGTTTCGGTTAAAGTTTTTGCGGATTCATATTATCCTATTCAATTTAGTAATGATAGCATCTATATAGGTAATATGAAGAGTGGGGATACTGCAAAACCTAAGAAACCAATATCATTTATTGTACCCGGGGAGATTAGCTACGATTATGAGTTTAAAATAAAGTTCCGCATTCAGAACAAGTCGGGCATAATCAATACCGAATCAATTACATTATTTTCAAATCCGAGCTACAGGAACTTGGACAGCAATAATATATCACTCACTCTAAACAGTCGTGGCAATATTGGTTTCAACGATTATCCAAAAAATTTACAGGGCTTGGGTTTAAAGTATAAGGGTAGCCAAAATATAAATTTTGAAGGCGGCTTAATCATTGGGAGCGGCTATGAACGAATTTCTGATTGTGTCCGCGGGCGGCGTCAATCTAATCAAGACAGAGACTTCCTTTCAAGGGATTTCCTTTCGTTGCAAAGTCCGGGGAACAAAGCAAAGCTTGAGGCTTCCGTTACATTTGCCGATGCAAAATCTCCAAATCAAGCCGGCGTATCTGTGTATCAGCAGGCATATCAATTTACCGACAAAGACGCAATGGATATTATTTTTATCTCCTACGATATTGTCAATACATCGTTTTTTCTCAGGGACTCAGTCTTTGCCGGATTATTCTTTGATTGGGATATTGGACCCGGCGGTACAAATAATCAAGTTATATATGACCGTGCATTGGATTTCGGCTATGCACAAAATATTAAAGACAAAACGCTTCCACTAGTTGGAGCAAAAATCGTAACATTACAAAGAACAAATTTCTATGGAATAGACAATGGTGGCAATATAAAGGATACAAGTATAAGTATATACAACGGATATTCAAAAGAAGAGAAATGGCTGACAATTTCAAATGGCATTAAACGCCCGAAAACAAGTGTAAGCGATGTCTCTATGGTGATTTCCGCCGGACCTGTTCGTATGCTTCCTTATGATACCGTGCGTATTACATTTGCTTTATTTGCGGCAAACAGTTTGACGCAATTGAAAGAGAATGCAAGAAATGCACAGCAAATAGCCAATCGTTACGGGCTGTCGAGTTCCAACTATTCCCAAGTGCCTGCACGCAACACAATAACAAAAGTATATCCTAATCCATCTGTTCGTGGCAAAGTTAATGTAGATTATACAATTGTATCCGCCGGTACTGTGTTTTTTGAAATATATGATTTGAAAGGAATGAAAGTAAATCTTAATACTCTTCCAAAGGAAAGAACAGAAGGACGATACAGAACAAAGATTGACACGCAATTGCTTAGTAGCGGTGTATATTTACTTGTGATGAAGAGTGCAGATGGCATTTCTTCTTCATTTATATATATAGAGAATTGATAAAGAAATAAAATAATTAGAATTCAATAATATGAACAAGCTCTTTATCAATTTTCTCAAGATTCAATAATACTTTCGATTTCCGAGCCTGTCCGCCTGAATTTCTAAAATCACTTTGAAAAGAACCACATTTGATAAGTGTATCATCGGAAATAATAATAAAGGAAATTTGCTTGAGCAGAAAAGAAACTTTTCTTAATCTTGACCAAGCACCTCTTTTAATCCTATCCTTTTCATATTTTGAAATCCCGCCCTTTAATTTATTGTGCCACTGTTGAAATGTTCTGTTTTCATCATTATAAACAACTTCGCCCAGAGATAATATTAATCCAACGGCGCCAAATTCCTTAATAGCTTTTGCAGTAGCTATTGAATCATTAACAATTATTTGATGGCTACTTGTATTTAATGCATGTGTTTTGAAATCCCATGGTATAATTTTAAAAGCATCAAATTCAACACGTTCGTATTTAGTGCCGGGGATTTCAATAATATTATGCAAGTATTTTTCGCAAAGAAATTGGAAATAAAAACCTATCCATTCCATTTGTTTCCAGTGAGGATATTCGGCATTTTTCATTTCTGTTATAGACTTTTTCCCGTCCCAATATGTTGGGATATTCTCTAATTCAAGTGAAATATTTTTAATAACAGTATTTATCTTTTTCATAACACATCATTTTGTAGTAAATAAATCAATGGAAGTGGAACTAAATTCTTCTTTAGTTTGTTTATCTTTTATTCTATAAACATTATTCTGCAATCTCTCCAAAGCAAAATCATAATACTCTTGAACAATTTCAAAGCCTAAATATTTTCTATTTAACATTTTACTAACAACAGCTACCTGCCCGGAACCAAGGAAAGGGTCAAGAACAACATCATTTTCGATACTGGAATACATTAATATTTTTTTAATAATTTCGGCAGGTAATTTGGTTGGCGTTTTCTTGTCTCCTGTCCAATACTCACGTTTAATTATCCATACATCTTCTTTATCGCTATAATGTAAGCTGGCACCTTTATCACTCTTTTCATCTTTAGAGAATCTCGAAAAAGGATAGAAAACCCTTTTGTTGTCGTTTTTACAGACATATAGACAGTGATAATGAGAAGTTACAAATTTTCTTTTAGTAACAACGCCGAACTGATACTTCCAAATAATATGATTAACCGTGATAAAACCAATATCATCTATTGCATTTAAAATATCTTTGAGATTATTCCAACCGGAAAAAATATACATACTACCACTGTCTTTCAGGATACGATAAACTTCTTCCATCCATTTAAAAGTAAAAGCGGCATAGTCTTTCTCATTAATCTCATTATAACCTTTCATTACACTATTTGATTTCCTATTATAGTTTGCTTTTACAGCCTTGAAATCAATTGCAAAAGGTGGGTCGGTAATAACCAAATCAATACTATTTTCAGCAATATCCTTCATTCCTTCGATAGAATCCATATTGTAAATATTATTGAATTCAATTGTAGCCATATTATTTTTACCGTTAATGTCAGTTCAAAAATTTAAAATAATAATAAATCACCAATAATGCGTATTAAATTACATTTTAATTACAAATATTTTATTCCAATTTTTACCTGTGAAGTAGTATTCATCGTGTTCCTTGTCATAAGCTATACCATTAAGTACATCTGTCTCCGGTGTAATTTCAATTTTATCTTTTAGAAAAGACAAATCAATTCGCGAAACGAGCCGTCCGTCCTCGGGATTAATCCTGATAATATAATTGCTTGTATAGACATTTGCCCATATCTCGCCGTTAATATATTCAAGTTCGTTCAAATATTGCAAAGGTATGGAATTTTCATCTATAACAAATATCGTTTTGACAATCTGCAAGGTTTGTGGGTCAAGATAACGCAAAGCATTTGTTCCGTCACTCATAACCAGATATTTGTTATCGTTAGTAATACCCCAGCCCTCGCCATAGTAGGTAAAAGTTCCTGTTTGCCGCATTGTCGAAAGTTCATATATAAAGCCAATACCTTGGCGCCATGTCAGTTGGTATATTTTATTATTGAAAATCGCAATACCTTCGGCAAAATATTTATTTTCGAGATTAATGGTTTGCAAAACGTTACCCGTTTGTGGGTCAATCTTGCGTAAAGACGATTCGTCGTATTGTCCGGTACTTTCGTAGAGCATACCTTTGTAATAAATCAATCCCTGAGTGTATGCCTGAGTGTCGTGAGGCAATTCGCGAATAATTTTTATTCCGTTTAAGCCAATCTCTTTATTGTTTTTATCAATATCACTTGCAAGTGTATCTTTAATAAGAATAGTGTCTGCCGTATCATTTGTTTCGGTCTTGTTTGTAATAGATTGACTTAGACCGGTAGATTGCTTCTGACGCGACTTGCAGGAGCCTGCAAATAGCAATACAATTAATAATATAGTAAATTTAATATATTCCATAATTCAATTCCGTCTAAAAAACAAATTTACAAAATAAATAAGATAAATATCATAAGACATTTTTGTATTT
>CAZOOR010000021.1:0-36261 GCA_964581505.1 uncultured Hyphomicrobiales bacterium | reverse complement strand
CAATACCCACATACTTTTGCAAATATAAAACGAAAAAGAGGCTGTCTCATTTCAAAAATGAGACAGCCTCTTCATATATATTAATTTGCCTACTTAGTCTTTTTTCTCTACTTTATCTTTTACTTTTTCCTTAATAGCGTCCTTAACTTCTTCTGCCTTTTCCTTAGCTTGCTCTACCTTTTCATTGGCGGCTTCTTTTACTTCTTCAGCTTTTTCCTCAACAGCCTCTTTGACGTCTTCTGCTTTTTCCTTTGCTGTTTCCTTAATATCCTCAGCCTTTTCTTTTACTTGCTCAGCTTTTTCCTCAACAGCGTCCTTAACGTCTTCTACTTTTTCCTTTGCTTCCTCTACCTTTTCCTCAATTTTATTGCCGGCTTTCTGAATTATATTCTTAGCCTTCTTGGATTTTTTAGTAGATTTTTTCTTGGATTTCTTGCCGACAGCACCGTCCTGCGGGGCGGCCCAATCGACTAACTCAATAACGGCTGTTTGTGCGGCATCGCCTCTGCGGAAACCGGTCTTAATAATTCTTGTGTAGCCGCCCGGACGGTCTTCGACCATAGGAGCAATCGTATCGAACAATTCCTGCAATACGGCTTTATTCCTAATATGGCGACCTACAATTCTTCTATTGTGAATATCAACAGACTGACCTTCGGGCAATTTGCCGGCTTGCTCGTTCTGCAAGGCATGCTTTGCCTTTGTAATTAAATGCTCCGCATAAGGTCTCAATGCCTTAGCCTTTGCCACAGTTGTCGTTAGCTTTTTATGCTCGAACAGAGAAGTGGCTAAATTCTTTAACATCGCTTTGCGATGGCTTGCCGTTCTTTTTAATTTTTTTACTCTTTTTGCGTGTCTCATTTTTCTGTCTCGTTTACGTTTCTATAATTAAAAGGTTTCTGAATACTCTGATTTTTCCGGTTCGTCTTTGATGAACCTATCTACATTCATACCGAAATCAAGTCCGAAAGTATGCACAACATCGGTCAGCTCCGTAAGCGATTTACGACCGAAATTTCTAAATTTCAGCAATTCGTGTTCGTGCAAACTAACAAGCTCGGAAAGATTCTGAATATTAGCGGCTTTCAAGCAATTGTGCGCCCTAACCGAAAGCTCAAGCTCATCAACAGGTGTAAGCAAGATTTTACGCAATCTATTGCGTTCTGCTTCCTTCACCTCGTCTTCTGCGGCTTCCTGCGGGTCTTTCTCTTCTTCAATCTCTTCAAAGCTGGCAAAATATTTAACGTGGTCTTGCATAATCTTTGCGGCATAATGCAAAGCTTCCTGCGGCGTGAGCGTACCATCGGTAGTAATATCAAGAACTAACTTCTCGTAATCGGTCTTCTGCCCGACACGATAAGGCTCAATCTTATAAATCACATTTTTAACAGGAGTAAATATAGCATCAATCGGTAACATACCGATAGGAAAATCTATTAGTGTTTGCTCCTCTGAGGGAATATAGCTTCTACCCCTGCCCAATCGCAATTCCACTTCAAACTCGGCATCTTCCGCCAAGGTAGCAATATGATGCTCGGGATTGATAATTTCAATCTGGTCGGTCGCATTCTGAATATCTTCGGCAGTCCAAGTGCCGGGACCCTTCAAATTGAAAATAACTCGTTGAGCTTTCTTATCAATAGATTTGAATCTAATGTCCTTCAAATTTAGGATAATATCCGAAACATCTTCTACTACTCCGGGTATTGTCTGGAATTCGTGCAACACTTCGGAAATTTTAACCCCGATAATAGCCGCTCCCGGTATCGAAGATAAAATAACACGGCGAAACGAATTGCCAAGAGTTACTCCGTAGCCTTGTTCCAGAGGCTGAAGGACAAACCGTCCGGTATTAGGGTCGGAAGTCTCTTCTATTTGAACCCTTTCGGGCATCTGCATTTGAGTATTCATATATTATTATTTCTCTCGTATTGAACAACTGTTCATTAATTTATATGAAGTTACATATCTATGCAACTTTGTAAAAAAAAGATATATAAAATTATACTCTTCTCTTCTTAGGTGGCCTGCATCCGTTATGCGGGATAGGCGTCTTGTCAACTATACTATGTATCTCCAAGCCGACTGATGCCATTGCTCTTATTGCCGCTTCACGACCGGAGCCAGGACCCTTGACAACAACGTCAATTTTTCTTAAGCCCATATCAAAAGCTTCCTTAGCCGCTTTCTCTGCCGATACCTGTGCGGCATACGGCGTATTCTTTTTTGAACCGCGGAAACCATTGCGCCCTGCCGATGACCAGCAAAGAGTATTCCCATACATATCAGTAATAGTAACCATTACATTGTTGAATGTTGCAATAACATGTGCCTTGCCATGTATCTCCGCAACAATTTTTCTCTTCTGTCTTCTTTTGGCTGCCATTTACTTTCTTTAATTTTGTGAAAAAATAACAAACGTAAAATATCCGGTACGGTATTATTTAACCGCTTTCTTCTTACCGGCAACTGTTTTCCTCTTGCCCTTACGCGTTCTTGCATTTGTCTGAGTTCTCTGTCCGCGAACAGGCAGACCGCGTCTGTGACGAATACCGCGATAACAGCTAATATCAACTAAACGTTTAATATTTAACTGTATTTCGGAACGTAATTGACCCTCAACCTTCATCTCTTGGATGATTTGGCGTAACTGTGCTATCTCCGCATCTGTCCAGTCAATTACCTTTTTATCCTCACTTATTCCTGCCTCTGCTAATATCTTCTGCGATGTGGTCTTACCAATACCGAAGATATAAGTTAAACTGATTACTCCGCGTTTGTTTTTCGGCAGATCAATTCCAGCAATACGTGCCACTTAACTACTCCTTTTATTAATTATCCCTGTCTCTGTTTCAGTCTGGGATTTTTTTTGTTAATAATATATATTCTTCCTTTTCTTTTGACGATTTTATCGTCTGCGCTTCGCTTTTTAACTGATGCTTGCACTTTCATAACTATTCTCTTTTAAATTGTTTAAGTTCTTACTTATATCTGTAAACAATACGCCCTTTTGTTAAATCATAAGGCGACATTTCTACTTTTACTTTATCACCCTGCAGGATTTTTATAAAATGCATTCGCATTTTGCCCGCAATATGTGCCAATACCTTATGCCCGTTCTCGAATCGCACTATAAATTGTGTATTCGGGAGGGTTTCCTCGACTATACCGTCTAACTGTATGAGCTCTTGTTTTGCCATATTCCTTCTATCTTAATGTTAATATCAATGGCTTCTTATCCTGTACGATTACCGTATGCTCAAAATGAGCCGCCGGTGAACCGTCCTGCGTTACCACTGTCCAACCGTCTTCAAGCGTTACAACCTCTTTGGCACCTTGATGCACCATAGGCTCTATCGCAAGCGCCATTCCTGCTTTCAACTTCACATTCGGAAAATTATTCCTATGAAGTAAAGGCGGCACAAAATTTGGTATTGACGGCTCCTCATGTAAATTCTTGCCTATACCGTGGCCTGTTAACTCTCTTGTCAAAGAATATCCGTTACTTTCGCAATGTTCTTGAACAGCTCTTGATATATCATATAGCTTTCCTTTATCAATTGCTTTTTCAAGTCCGAGAAACAATGATTCCTCGGTTATCTTCATCAAATTTTTCTTTTCATCACTTATTTCGCCGACCGCTACCGTCAATGCACTATCGCCATAATATCCGTCCAGTTCCGCTCCGCAATCAATAGAAACTATTTGTCCTTCTACCAACCTTCTCTCACTCGGCATTCCGTGTACAACTTCTGCATCTATCGAAATACATAATGTAGCCGGAAAGTACTTATCACCAACTTGATAACCCTTAAAAGCCGGTCTTGCATTCTTACTTTTTATATAATCTTCGGCTATCCTATCAAGTTCAGCAGTTTCTACCCCGGGTTTTATCTCCTTTGCTACCAAACTTAAAGTATCGGCAACTATCCTGCATGCTCTTTCTATCTTCTTTATCTCTTCCGATGTTCTTATTGCAGGACCATATCCGGGAAATCTATTCATTTTACTAACTTACTCTGCCTCTCAGCTTACCGCTCTTCATAAATCCGTCATAATGACGCATCATCAAATAAGACTCAATTTGCTGCAGTGTATCCAAAGCTACACCTACAATAATCAATAATGATGTGCCACCGAAAAACGAAGCAAATCCGGCTGAAACACCCAAGAAATTCATAGCAAAAGTAGGCATAACGGCTACTAACGCCAAGAATAATGAACCCGGCAATGTAATTCTTGTCAATACACTATCTATATATTCCGCAGTCTGATTGCCCGGACGTATTCCGGGAATAAAACCACCCTGTTTCTTCATATTATCAGCTATTTCACGGGGATTGAACACAATCGCCGTATAGAAATATGTGAATAAAACAACCATTCCACCATACACAAAGGCATAGAAAAATGAACGCTGGCTAAATAATGAAACTACAGAATACAACCATGTACTCTCGGGGAAAAAACCATAAATAGTATTCGGAATAAACATCAAAGCCTGTGCAAAAATAATCGGCATAACGCCTGCCGTATTCACACGCAATGGAATATATTGAGTAGTACCACCGTAAACTTTGCGACCAACTTGTCGCTTAGCATACTGGACGGGTATTTTTCTTGCACCCTGCGTTACAAAAATAACAGACGCAACAATACCAACCATAAATACCAAAATTACTATTTCCAATATCCAAGGTCTGTCACCCAAAGTAAATACCTGATTCATTTCTTGGAAAAAAGCACCCGGCAGACGGGCAATAATTCCAACCATAATAATCAATGAAATTCCATTTCCTACACCATACTCGGTAATTCTTTCGCCCAACCACATCATCACCATCACACCGGCGGTTAATAATATAATTGTTGTAATAAAAAACAACATACCATGGTCAGGAACAACAGAAATACCGTTTGCTTCCATATTAGCCATTCTAACTGCAACACCCCAGCCGTTCAAAGCCGAAATAAGCACAGTAAGAATTCTTGTCCACTGATTGATTTTACGCCGACCCTCTTCACCTTCTTTTTGCATCTTCTGCAACTCGGGAATAACCACACCACCAAGCTGTAAAATAATTGATGCCGTAATATAAGGCATAATTCCAAGTGCAAATATTGCCGCTTTAGAGAACGCACCGCCAACGAACAAATCGAACAAACCGAATAAACTGTTTGCACTGCTCTGATTTGCGGCATGCAACAAAGCCACATCAACTCCCGGAATCGTGATTTGAGCGCCTAACCTTACAACCAATAATATCAACAAAGTCGTTATTATGCGATTGCGAAGTTCCTCAATCTTGAACATATTTTGAAAAGTTTGAACTATATTAGCCATTTATCGTTACTGTGCCTCCTACAGTTTCAATTTTCTTTTTAGCAGACTCGGTTACCCCACCCACTTCAATATCTAATTTCGCAGACAATTCGCCATTACCTAAAACCTTAATAGGAATCCTGCTTTTGGCGACCGCTCCGATTTTAAACAAAATTTCAAGATTTACTTTGTTATCAGCCAACTTTTGCTCATCAACAAGTTCCTGCAAACGACCGACATTAATCACCTGATATTCTTTACTGAAGCGATTAAAAAATCCGAATTTCGGCACTCGACGATGCAAAGGCATCTGCCCGCCCTCAAATCCAACCTTACGGCTGTAACCCGAACGGGATTGGGCACCCTTATGCCCTCTTGTCGATGTGCCGCCATGTCCCGAACCCGGACCGCGACCTATTCTCTTCTTTTTGTGTTTTGCCCCTTTGGCGTATGTTAAATTACCTATGTGTTTCATATCTCTGCTTTATCTTTATTCTGATACTTCTTCAACTTTAACTAAGTGTTTGACAACGTTTATCATTCCACGGGTTTGTGGATTGTCCGGCAAAACATTGCTGTAATTTGGACGCCCCAACCCGAGCGCTTTTATTGTCTTTTTTTGAACATCTAGGCATTTTATTATGCTTCTTACCTGTGTTATTTTCAGCTTTGCCATTTATAATTACCCGCTTACAAAATAAAAAAACAATCTTTTAATTAACCCATTACTACTTTTTCGACAGGTACACCACGCCGCGCCGCAACAGCTGTTGCATCCTCCAGAGACATTAATCCCTGCATAGCGGCTTTTACCGTATTGTGCGGATTCGATGAACCCTTACTCTTTGTCAATACGTCCTGTACTCCTGCCAATTCAAGTATAGCTCTAATACCTCCGGCAGCAATAACCCCCGTTCCGGGTGTTGCCGGTTTTATCATTACCTTTGCCGCTCCATAACGTCCCAGCACTTCGTGCGGAATTGTCGAGCCTTGCAAACGTATTTTCACGATATTCTTCTTTGCCGAATCCGTTGCTTTCGTTACGGCATCAACAACCTCTCCGGCTTTACCCAAACCGAAGCCCACATGCCCTTTGCGGTCACCAACAACTACAATCGCTGAAAAACTGAACCTACGTCCACCTTTTACAACTTTCGCCGTCCTGCCCACATACACGAGCTTATCCTGTAAATCAATCTCCGAAGATTTTACTCTTGCCACAAAAAATCTCCTATCTACCTATTTTAAAAATATTCTTTGTCATTTAATTAAAATTCCAATCCGCCTTTGCGTGCCGCATCTGCCAACGCTTTAATCCGCCCGTGATACAAAAAGCCGTTTCTGTCAAATGCAATTCGCTTGATGCCCTTTTCTTCTGCCTTGCGAGCAATAGCCGCACCAACCAATTGGCTTTTCCCTGTTTTTGTAGTATCAGGTTTAATCAAAGCCGCTACATCTTTGTCCAATGTAGAGACAGAAACAAGCGTACCACCCTTACTATCATCAATTATCTGGGCATAAATATGTTTAAGACTTTTCGTAACCGTCATTCTCGGCATTTCACTTGTGCCATTCACTCTTTTACGAATATGAAATTTCCTTCTAAGTCTGCGTTTCTTTTTTATATCTTGTGTTTTCATTGTTTTATCTAATTATTCTAATTAAATACTATTAAGCCGTTGTTTTGCCTGCTTTTCTTCTAATATATTCGCCTTCATAACGTATTCCCTTGCCTTTGTAAGGTTCGGGTTTTCTAAGCTTACGAATATTCGCCGCATACTGACCGACCAACTGCTTATCCATACCTTTAACTACTATTGTAGTCGGGTTCGAAGCCGTCAATTCAATACCATCAGTCGCAACTACATATATCGGATGCGAAAAGCCCAAAGAAAGAAGCAAGTTCTTCCCTTTCTGCTCCACTTTGTAGCCGACACCCTCAACTTTTAAAGTTTTCTCAAAACCTTTCGAGACGCCTTCAACGACATTTCCTACCAGCGCTCTCGTCAAGCCATGTATAGACTTAGTACGTTTGGCATCGTCATTGCGCGATAACGTCAAAATATTGTTCTCAATATTATGTTCAATCCCTTCGGGAATATTAATCGACATTTCGCCGTTCGGGCCCTTTGCCGTCAAAACTCCCTCTTCGATTTTCACCTGAACTTTATCAGGGATTTCTATCGGTTTATTGCCTATTCGTGACACAGTTCTTCTCCTGAATTAAAAAATTACCAAACCGTTATAAGTACTTCGCCGCCCACATTCATATTGCGTGCCTGCTTATCCGATACAACGCCCTGCGATGTAGAAACTATCGCAGTACCTAAGCCGTTCTTCACCCTCGGCAACCTATCCGAAGGAACATATACGCGCCTGCCCGGCTTGCTTATACGTTTCAGCTCGCGTATTACCGGTTGTTTATTATAATACTTCAATGTTAATTTAATAGTGCTATGCACACCATTTTCTACCTTTTCGTAGTCCGCAATAAAACCGTTATCCTTCAGGATTTCGGCAATAGCCTGCTTTAGGTTCGAGTAGGGTGCTTCAACCGTCTTGTGTCCGGCGACACCTGCATTGCGAATTCTCGTAATAAAATCCGATATTTTGTCTGTTACTGGCATAATTACTAATATCTATTCTGAATTAATTATTAAATTTTCTCAATATTATTACCAACTGGCTTTTGTAATACCGGGTATCTTGCCCTCAAGAGCCATTTGGCGAAATACATTTCTACACAATCCGAACTTACGATATACACCACGACCGCGACCGGTTACGAAACATCTGTTCCTTACACGTGATGGAGACGAATTGCGTGGAAGTTTTTGTAAACCTTCATAATCACCGGCGGCTTTTAATTCCGCCCTTTTTGCCGCATACTTAGCTACAAGTCTTTGCCTTTTTCTATTGCGTGCTATTACTGCTGTTGTTGACATGATTCCTCTTTTTTAATTAATCTCTTTTACGAAACGGAAAACCAAATTCTTTCAATAATGCATAAGATTCCTCATCGGTATTCGAACTCATAACAAATGAAATATCCAAGCCGGTGATTCTGCTTACCTTATCAACATCTATCTCGGCAAATATTATCTGCTCCTTAATGCCGATAGTCAAGTTACCCCTACCGTCAAATCCCTTATCAGGAAAACCCCTGAAATCTCGGATACGAGGTGAACTTATATTGATAAATCTATCTAAAAACTCATACATTCTTGCTCTGCGTAATGTTACCTTGCAACCGATTGGAATACCCTGACGAAGTTTAAAGTTCGATATAGCCTTCTTCGAACGTGTTATCATAGGACGCTGTCCCGCTATTAACTCCATCTCGTTTATTGCCGCCGCAAGTTCCTTCTGGTCCTGCGTAGCATTTCCAATACCCATATTCAGAGTAATTTTCTCCAATTTCGGTACCTGCATTATGGATTTAAAATTAAATTTTTCCATTAATGCCGGAACGACATGTTCCCTATAAAAGCCCTCTAATCTCGGCTTCGGTGGCTTATCGCCCTTCACATCTTCCAATCTTTTACCCTGAGGTTTAAAATCAGCCTTTTTCGATGCGGTGCCAAATGGTGAGGCACTTGATTTTTTATTTCCAGCCATAATTTTTTAACTATCTAATTTGTCTGTTATAATTCTTTATCATTTGTTTTCGCATATCTTATCCTGCGCTTAGGGTCGCTCTCGTCATAACGAATGCCTACTCTTGTCGGATTTTTATCCGCATCAAGGAGCATTACATTGGAATAATGCACTGGCATTTCCTTACTTACAATTCCACCCTTTTGGTTTTGTTGATTAGGTCTCTCGTGCTTTTTACGAACATTAACACCTTCGACCAATACACGCATTTTATCAGGATAGACTTCAAGAATTCTGCCCGTAGCGCCCTTGTCGTTCCCGGTAATAACCTGAACAATATCGCCTTTTTTCAGTTTAATTTTCATCATTCCCACCATTATAATACTTCCGGAGCCAAAGAAACTATTTTCATAAATTGTTTCTCGCGCAATTCGCGTGCGACGGGACCGAAAATTCGTGTACCCCTCGGCTCGTTTTGATTATTTAAAATAACTGCGGCATTATCATCAAAACTGATGAAAGAACCGTCCTTACGACGCAATTCCTTCTTAGTCCTAACAATAACTGCACGACAGACTTCACCCTTTTTCACATTTGAATTCGGCAATGCGGACTTAACCGTAACCACAATCAAATCACCAATGCCGGCATATTTTTTACCATGCCCGCCCAGCACTCTAATTGTACGCACCTTACGCGCACCCGAATTATCTGCTACTGTTAAATTTGTTTCTTCTTGTATCATATTAACCTATCTCCGAAATTATTTCGCTCTATCAATAATCTCAATTAATTCCCAGCGTTTTCTTGCGCTAAGCGGTCTCGACTCCCTGATTTTCACCGTATCGCCGATATTGCAATCGTTCTGCGGGTCGTGAGCCATAAACCGTTTTGTACGTTTATAATATTTTTTGTAAAGCGGATGCTGCACCTGGCGAACAACCGTAACCACAATGGTTTTATCCATCTTGTTCGACTTCACCTTACCCGTCAAAATACGGTGGTTACTTTTAACCTGCGGTGCTGCCTGAGTCTCTACGTTATTTATCGTCTTTTCTTCCATTTTTAAACTTCCAGATTGCGTTCTTTAATAATTGTTATCAATCTAGCGATATCACGCTTAATTGTATTCAAATATGCTGTGTCCTGCAACTGCGAGAGGGCGTGCTGAAATCTTTGATTCGACAGAGTTTCCCGCGATTCTGCAAGCAGACCAATCAATTCTTCGTCTGTCAGCTCCCGTAAATCTTTTGCTTTGCGTGGCTTCATTTTACATTAAATCAATACGTTTAACAAACTTTGTTTTAATCGGCAATTTATGTGATGCCAACCTAAGTGCTTCCTTTGCGGCTTCCATTGGTACTCCGTCAACCTCAAATAATATTCTTCCCGGTTTGACTACCGCCACCCACATTTCGGGTGTACCTTTACCACTTCCCATTCTTGTTTCTGCCGGTTTCTTCGAGACCGGTTTGTCGGGGAAAATGCGTATCCACATCTGTCCTTCACGCTTTAAAAAGCGATTGATAGCAATACGTGCGGATTCTATCTGACGATTTGTCAACCAAGCCGCTTCCAGCGTCTTCAATCCGAACGAGCCGAATGCCACCTGAGAACCGCGCTGTGCCTTTCCGCGATTTCTGCCCCTCTGGGTTTTTCTATATCTTACTCTATTTGGAAGTAACATGATGTATTACTCTACTATGATTATTTCTAAAAATTCTTAACCTTTTTTGCCGATAATTTCGCCCTTGCATATCCAGACCTTTACACCTATTGCCCCGTAAATTGTCTTTGCAGTTGCTACACCGTAATCAATGTCGGCACGCAATGTATGCAGAGGAATACGACCTTCTTTATACTGCTCTTTTCTTGCCATTTCGGCACCACCGAGACGTCCCGAACACATAATTCTAACTCCCTGCGCTCCCATTCTCATTGCCGAGGATACAGCCTGCTTCATTGCTCTTCTAAATGATATTCTGCCGACAAGTTGCTGTGCAATGTTTTCGGCAACCAAAAGTGCGTCTAACTCAGGTCTTTTAATCTCACTGATTAATATCTTCACATCCTTTGATGTTAATTTCTTCAATTCTTCCTCAAGCTGAGTTATATCCTTGCCCGAACGTCCGATAATGACTCCGGGACGCGATGTATTTATTGTAATTCTTAACTGCCGTGCAGTACGCTCTACAATGATTCTCGCCACACCGGCTTTCTTCAGTCTGTTCTTGATATAACTGCGAACCTTAACATCTTCGGCTAATTTTTCGGCTGTATTCTTTTCATCAAACCAATTTGCGTCCCATGGTCTGATAATTCCAAGCCTAAGCCCTATAGGATTTGTTTTTTGTCCCAATTTATTATGCTCCTAAATTTGAATTTGGATTTGTTGCCACTACTATTGTTAAATGATTAGAGCGTTTTTTGATTCTATACGCCCTGCCCATCGGTGCCGGCTGAATTCTCTTCATAGCTACACCTTCGTTCACATATACTTCCTTGATATACAAGTCCTCGGGTCTGACCTTCTTGCCGTCCTCGTGGTTCGACATATTGGCAATAGCCGAGCGAAGTACCATTTCGCAATCCTTAGCCGCATGCTTTGATGTGAATCTCAGTATAGAAAATGCTTCAGCCGCATTTTTGCCTCTGATTAAATCCACGACCAAACGCATCTTTCTCGGGGACGAACGTATATGTTTTTTTAAAGCCCTTGCTTCCATCATTTACTCCAATTATTTTCTTGCTGATTTTTCTTCTTTTCTGTGTCCGGCATGCCCGCGATATGTCCGCGTCAAAGCAAACTCGCCCAATTTATGACCTACCAGATTTTCTGTAATATATACCGGTATAAACTTTTTACCGTTATGTACCGCTATCGTATGTCCTACCATATCAGGAGACACTGTCGATGAACGCGACCAAGTCTTTACCACCTGTTTTTTATTCGCCGCATTCAAAGCATCTATCTTCTTCTGCAACTTATGGTATATAAAAAATCCTTTTTTTATCGAACGTGACATTTTATCTCCTTATTTCCTGTTACGTCGTCTGACAATATATTTATCACTGTGTTTACCTCTTTTTCGCGTCTTCAACCCCTTGGCAAGCTGTCCCCAAGGTGAACGAGGATGCTGACGACCACCACCGGATTTCGATGTACCTTCACCACCGCCCATCGGGTGGTCTATCGGGTTCATAGCCATACCTCTTGTCTGTGGTTTTTTGCCCCGCCAAATCATTCGTCCGGCTTTACCCCACATAATATTTTCCCAATCCGTATTGCTTACTGTTCCCAAAGTTGCATAGCAGTTTGACGGCACCATTCGCAATTCGCCCGAAGGCAATTTCACTGTTGCGTATTTGCCCTCAATAGCTACCAACTGGGCAGATTCACCGGCAGAACGCACCATCTGACCGCCCTTGCCCGGCTTCATCTCAATATTATGTATAAACAAACCGATAGGAATATTCTTCATAGGAAGAGCATTGCCATCTTTATACTCAGCATCAGGTCCCGAAACGATAACATCACCAACTTTTATCTTATCAGGTGCCAGAATATATCTGCGTTCACCGTCTTCATATTTTACCAAAGCAATTCTTGCCGAGCGATTTGGGTCATACTCAATCGTTTCAACTGTTGCAGGCATATCAATTTTATTTCTCTTAAAATCAATTATCCTGTATCTTCTCTTATGTCCACCACCACGATGACGCGAAGTAATTCTACCCGTATTATTCCTTCCGCCGGTTCTCTTTATTGACCTCAATAAAGGTTTGTACGGCTTATCAGTAGTGATTTCATCGAAAGAACTAATCGAATAAAATCTCGTTCCGGGTGTTATTGGTTTTAACTGTCTTAATGCCATTTTAATTCTAATTTTTTATTCATTACAAATAATTATTCTCCGGCTACACCGGTTACAACATCAATGCTCTGCCCGTCTTTCAGCGTAATATAGGCTTTTTTTCTTTCCTTAGTCTTGCCACGTTGAATGCCTGTTTTAGTAAACCGAGATTTCTTTTTCGGCTTTACTCTTGTAGTACGGATACTAATTATATTTACCTCGAACATACTTTCGATTGCTTTCTTAATCTCAATCTTATTTGAATTTATGTCCACCTCGAAGCAATATTGATTAGCTCCCTGCATTTTCATGGCTTTTTCCGTTACTATTGGGCGTTTGATTATATCAGTCATCTTAATTCACCACGTTTTTTAATTAATACAAGCATTCTGTAATGACTCAACCGCCGATTTAAACAGAAGCAATTTCTTATAATTCAAAATATCATAAGTCGTAATCATTGCCGCTTCCCGAACAGCGACCTTAGGTATATTACGTGCCGCCAGATAAAGTTCGGGATTATTTTCCGGTAGCAAAATCAAAACTTTTTCGCCCGCAACGTTCAAATTTTTCAATACTTCCGCCATTAACTTTGTCTTAATGGTATCAAGTTTAAAATCATCAACCAAAATAACATTATTCTCAGCCGCACGTACAGACAAAGCGGAACGCTTAGCCAGACGACTCATTTTTTTTGTCATTTTTAAATCATAATCGCGGGGTTTCGGACCGTGAATTGTACCACCATGAACCCAAATTGGCGAGCGAGTCGAACCGGCACGTGCTGTTCCACGCCCCTTTTGACGCCAAGG
Source organism: uncultured Hyphomicrobiales bacterium (assembly GCA_964581505.1). GTDB lineage: Bacteria > Bacteroidota > Ignavibacteria > Kapaibacteriales > UBA2268 > CAZOOR01. The sequence goes on along the minus strand of CAZOOR010000021.1, from coordinate 22,675 downwards.
TTTCTTGCCGCCACCTCTAACTTCATCTCTTACCTTTGTTTTTGCCGTTCCCTGTCTTTGATGTGCTAGATACACAACAACCGCCGTGTGCATTGCATGCTCGTTCGGTTCGACAGCAAAGACATCATCGGACACTTCAACTTGTCCGTTCTTAGTTCCGTCTTTTATATATAAATCTATAAGCATTTTTCTTACCGTCTTAAAGCTTAACTATTTCTAAAACTGAATTTATTGCACCCGGCACACTGCCTTTAATCAACAGCAAATTCTGCTCGGGAATAACATCAACAATTTCCAAATTTCTAACTGTTGCCTTTTTGCCACCCATTCTGCCGGCCATTCTCAATCCTTTAAAAACACGTGAAGGATATGAGGACTGCCCAATAGAACCCGGGTGCCTCTGCCTGTCCGACTGACCATGTGTAGCCATACCGACACCGGCAAAATGATGCCTTTTAACAACACCTTGAAAACCGCGACCTTTGCTTTTGCCCGAAATCTTTACTTTATCGCCAACATTAAATTGTTCGACTGTCAAACTATTTCCAACTGCGACTTCGGCGTCAAAATCTCTAAATTCTTTCAAAATTCGGGTCGGTTTCATTCCATTCTTTACAAATACACCCATCGCAGGCTTACTGACTTTTCTTTCGGCTATTTCTCCGTATCCAACCTGTACAGCAGAATAACCGTCTTGCTCCGGTGTTTTTATCTGAACCACCGGGCACGGTCCGGCTTCTATCACAGTGCAAGGAATATGCTTTCCTGTATCTGTGAAAAGGCTGGTCATACCGATTTTCTTTCCGAGTAATGCAGCGTTCATTTCTTTCTCCTTACACCTTTACTTCTACATCGACTCCTGCGGGCAATTCCAGCCTCATTAGCGAGTCAATTGTTTTTTGGGTTGAACTGAAAATATCTATTAATCTTTTATGTATCCTAGTCTCGAACTGCTCACGTGATTTTTTATCCACGTGCGGCGAACGCAATACCGTATATACACTCCGCTTTGTAGGCAGGGGTATCGGTCCCGATACTATCGCACCGGTTTGTTTCACCGTCCGAACAATTCGTTCAGCCGACTTGTCAATTAAATTATGATCGTATGATTTCAGTTTAATTCTGATTCTTTGTGTTGCAGCCACGCTCAACTCCGTAAATCCAGAAAAAAAAGCGGGGCGTTTCCAAAATAAGAAACGTCCCGTTTATATTATTTATTCAATTACCTTTGTTACAACACCTGCACCAACGGTTCTGCCGCCTTCTCTAATAGCAAATCTCAAACCTTCTTCCATAGCAACCGGTGTAATAAGCTCTATTTCAAGATTATCAACATTGTCGCCTGGCATAATCATCTCAACACCCGAAGGTAAGTTCAATATTCCTGTTACGTCTGTTGTTCTGAAATAGAACTGGGGACGATAGCCACCGAAGAACGGTGTATGACGTCCGCCTTCATCTTTACTCAATACGTAAACCTGTGCATTAAATTTATGATGAGGTGTAATCGAACCCGGCTTGGCAATAACCATTCCGCGTTCTAACTCTTTCTTATCAATACCGCGAAGTAATAAACCTACGTTATCGCCTGCTTGTCCTTCATCTAATAATTTACGGAACATCTCAACGCCCGTACATACTGTTTTCTTGTGAAGACCAAATCCAACGATTTCGACTTCTTCATTAACTTTAACAATTCCTCTTTCGATACGTCCCGTACCAACAGTACCACGACCTGTAATTGAGAACACGTCCTCAACAGGCATCAAGAAAGGTTTATCAACATCTCTCTCCGGTGTAGGAATATAAGCATCAATTTCGTCCATTAATTCATATATGCAAGCCAATCTGGGGTCATCAGCACCAACGTCAGGGTCAGAACCTGCGTCTAATGCCTGAAGTGCAGAACCCTTGACGATAGGAATCTCATCGCCGGGGAATTCATATTTATCCAAAAGCTCACGCAATTCCATCTCAATCAATTCAATTAATTCGGGATCTGCGATATCAACTTTATTCATAAATACTACTATTCTGGGAACGCCAACCTGACGTGCTAAAAGGATATGCTCGCGAGTCTGAGGCATCGGACCGTCATCTGCGGCACATACGAGAATTGCTCCATCCATCTGGGCGGCACCGGTAATCATATTCTTAATATAATCGGCGTGACCCGGACAATCAACATGTGCATAATGTCTGTTGTCGGTTTCATATTCTACGTGCGCTGTTGCAATTGTAATTCCACGTGCCTTCTCTTCCGGCGCATTGTCAATTGAATCAAAGGAACGGACATCTTTTGATGTTCCTTTTTTTGCTAACGCCATCGTGATAGCCGCTGTTAATGTAGTCTTACCATGGTCAACGTGACCAATAGTACCAACGTTTAAGTGTGGTTTCGAACGGTCAAATTTTTCTTTTGCCATTGAAAAGCTCCTTATGTAATGAAGTAATTAAAGTATTTGTTATCATTTTCAAAACTTTTTTGTTTTTTCCAAATTTTTATTGTCAAAATCGGTTTTTTACCACAGCAGGTTCGTAATGCGAAAATGTCATTGTATATACCGCTCGTCCTTGGCTCAATGACCTCAACTTCGTTACATAACCGAACATTTCCGACAACGGGGCTACACCTTTCATTACTTGCATATTCCCACGTTGCTCTATTCCTTCCACTCTGCCGTTTCGGGCATTAAAATCCGCTATGATATCGCCGATATACTCATCGGGTGAAACAACTTCTATCTCGAAAACCGGCTCTAATATTACCGGGGACGCAGAACGAACAGCATCCTTAATCGCTATTGATGCGGCTATTTTATAGCCTGTTTCTGTATAATTTTCTCGGTCATAACTTCCGTCTGTCGCCGTTACTTTAACGTCTATCATCGGATAACCCGACGGACCTACCTGAAGCGCTTCGCGTATTCCCTGCTCAATGGCTTGTGTAAAAATCTTCGGCACCTTCTCTTCTGATATAAGGTTAAGCACCTCAATACCACTACCCTTTGTGGCAGGCTCTATACGAACTTCGACATCTCCGAACTGATTCTTTCCGGCAATTTGCTTTTCAAATTTACCGCGTTGCGTAACCGTCTCGGTAACCGTCTCGCGATAAGCAACTTGCGGTCTTCCGACCTTTGCAGGTAGATTAAATTCTCTTTTCAATCTATCAACAATAATCTCAAGATGTAACTCCCCGACTCCGCTGATAATCACCTGTCCTGTCTCATCATCTATCCTGTGTTTAAAAGTAGGGTCTTCGTCAGACAACTTTTTCAGGACTTCAATAAGCTTTTCACGGTCAGCAAGAGTTTTCGCTTCAATACCCTGATTTATAACGGGTTCTGAAAACTGTATCTGCTCGAACATTATCGGCTTTTTCTCATCGCATAGCGTGTCGCCTGTACGCGTAACCCGCAAATCGGGAACGGAAATAATATCTCCGGCATAAGCTTCGGACACCTCTTCACGGCGACTTGCAAACATTTTTAGAATCTTTTGAATTCTTTCACGCTTGCCTGCCGATATATTCATTATTGCCTGACCTGCTTTCACAGTACCCGAATATATTCTTAAAAAAGTTAATTTCTTAATATACGGGTCGCTTAATACTTTAAAAGCAAGAGCGGAAAACGGTTCGGAATTATCAGGCTTTCTTTCGATTACCTTCTCCGGATTTTTGACATCATTACCCAAATATTTTACATCTAAGGGAGATGGCAAATAATCTATTACCGCATCTAATAAAGGCTGAACTCCAATATCGTTCTTTGACGAGCCGACAAAAACAGGGACAATTTTAAGTTCCAAAACACCCTTTCTCAGACCCGACTTAATCTCTTCATCAGTCAATGTCTGATTTTCAAAATAGGTGTTAAGCAAATCATCACTCATTTCGGCGGCAGAATCAACAAGTTTTGCCCTGTACTCTTCTGCAATTTCTTTATATTCATCAGGAATTTCTTCCTGAGTATATTCAAGACCCCGCTTTTCCGCATCGAAATAAAGTGCTTTCATCGTAATAAGGTCAATCACACCAACGAATGAATTCTCCTCACCCATTGGCAATTCAACCGGAACGGCATTTGCACCCAACTTGTCTTGCATCATCTGTACAACTCTGTAAAAATCCGCACCCAATCTATCCATCTTATTTACATAAGCGATTCTCGGTACGTCATACATATCAGCCTGATGCCATACTGTTTCCGATTGAGGCTCCACGCCGCCGACTGCACAAAAAATTGCAATCGCTCCGTCAAGCACTCTTAAAGACCTCTGTACCTCAGCAGTAAAATCAACATGTCCCGGCGTATCAATAATATTAATTTGATAATCTTTCCAAAAACATGTTGTTGCCGCCGAAGTAATCGTTATCCCTCTCTCCTTTTCCTGCTCCATGTAATCCATAAAAGCAGTACCATCATCGACTTCGCCGATTTTGTGGAGGAAACCTGTGTAGAATAAAAACCTCTCGGTTGTTGTAGTCTTGCCGGCGTCTATATGCGCCATTATGCCTATATTCCTAAATTTCGATATGGCAGTCGATTTAGACATACAACAACGAGCAACTCATTTGACAAAGAACTAATAAAAAATCTACCACTTAAAATGAGCAAAAGCTTTATTGGCTTCAGCCATTCTGTGTGTATCTTCGCGTTTTTTAACCGATGCACCTTCGTTATTTGCCGCAGACATAATCTCTGCTGCCAATTTTCCCGCCATTGATTTCTCGCGGCGTGAAGATGCAAAATTATTTATCCACCTAAGAGCCAATGCAATTCGCCGCGTTTCGCGTACTTCAACAGGCACCTGATATGTGGCACCACCTACTCTTCTCGAACGAACTTCGAGAACAGGGGCTACATTCGAAACTGCTTTTTTGAATATTTCTAACGGGTCTTGCTTACTGCGTGCCGCAATAATGTCAAATGCATCGTAAATAATCTTCCGTGCAGTATTCTTTTTGCCTTCTTGCATTATATAGTTTGTCAATTGCGAGACAACCAAATCTTTATATTTGGGGTCCGGCATCAATCTTCTTTTTTCTGCTCTTCTTTTTCTCATGGATTTATCACTTAATTAAATTATCTTGCTTTCAAAAATATTAATTAATTATTTTGTCGCTTTCGGCTTTTTCGTTCCGTATTTTGACCTGCGCTGTTTACGCCCCTCTACACCCTGTGTATCGGCTGTTCCTCTGATGACGTGATAACGTACACCAGGAAGGTCTTTCACTCTGCCGCCGCGAATATAAACAATCGAGTGTTCCTGCAAATTATGTCCCTCGCCGGGTATATATGATGTTACCTCGTAACCGTGGGTTAATCTAACACGGGCTACTTTGCGAAGAGCCGAATTAGGCTTCTTCGGGGTTGTTGTATATACTCTGGTACAAACTCCGCGCTTCTGCGGATTTGATTTCAACGCAGGTGATTTACTCTTCTCTACCTGCTTCTTTCTCGGCTTTCTTATTAACTGACTTATTGTCGGCACTCGATGTCTCCAATTATATCTTTTTCAAACATTATTTTGTTAGAGCCTGCAAAATTATAGAAACTTTTCAATATAAGCAAATAAAATTTTTATTTTTTTTAATCTTTCTTAAAAAAACCTATAGAAATTGTAAAATCTACCGGAATTTACAATTATTTACGCCAAAAGAACGATTATTCAATTATGAAATTACGTACAAGACTTAACCCTCATCTTATTTATATTCTAATTTTCCGAATCTGCTGAAGTGCGTTTTTTCAAATCAATAATATATTGATAGACTTGCATATTGGATTTTAAATAGCTTTCCATATCTTTTGCTTTTTCAGGGTAGTCATTGATGCAATTATTCAGGTCGAAATTTCTATACTTATATAATAACTTTTCATTATTTTTCATCAGAATAAATAGAAATTCATTATCAATAGCGGCAAGTTTATCATCACCGTTCATTATTGCATAGGGTCTGCTCTCGTTTATCAAGTCTATTCCCAATGTACTGTTAATATACGATTGCCCTATTAGTCCCATAATTGTAGGATAAACATCTAACTGACTACCGATATTGCTATGAAGAGCAGGTTTAATTAATTTCGGCGAATAATATATTAACGGGCTGTGATGATAATTGAGCGAAATAGGATAATGCACATCAATCGCACCGCCATGGTCGGCAATGAAAACAAAAATTGTATTGTCAAACCACTCCGTCTTACTTGCAGAAGTAATAAACTGCTTCAACGACCAATCGGCATATTCAACAACCTGCTTTTTTACATCATCTTTATTGTGCGGTTTAAAATACTCGGGGACATAATACGGACCGTGGTCGCTTGCAGTCATAAATGTTACTAAAAACGGCTTCCGGCTTTTGTGAAGTTCGTTAATATATGATATGGAGTACCTGAACATATAATCATCGGGTACACCCAGAATTGTATGTACTTCCTTTGCCGGATAGTCCGACTGAGTTACAACATTATCAAAATCGTTCGCGCGTAGAAAACCTTCCACATTGTCGAACTGTCCGTCATGTGTCGTAAAATACGTAGTTGTATATCCCAGTTTCTTTAATGATGTAGCCAGTCCGTCAAATTTTTGTATATGCTTCATCGTATGCTTACGATACAAAGCCGGAAATGAGTATAGGGTGCTGAAAATCCCGATAAATGTATGTTCGCCAGCTGTATAAACATTCTCAAAATAGATTGACTGCTCGGACAAACTATCCAGAAATGGCGTCAGATGATATTTATTACCGTGTCGCCCCATCTTTGCGGCACTCATACACTCCATTATAATTAGTACAATATTCGGCTTATTGTTTAACTGACTATTATATAAAATTTTTCTTGACAGAGGTGAATTTGCGACAGATTGATTAATATTAAGATATTCGCGAACATTAGCAAGGGCTATTTCATTATCAATTAATCTTACCGACTTGTTCCGTTCGTCAAAACTATCCAAAACACTCCTAAGCAATGTAAATACAGGATTTAAGCCCAATTTATTTAATAGGGGGATTTGGCAAAAATATGCAGTTCCTATCCTGATAGGCGATTTTATTTCTACCCTACCGCGTATCCCTAAGAATATCATCAACATCATCACTAGTGAAATCATTACTCTGGAAACCGGTTTCGCCGGCGGCTGTTTGTCTTCCGACAAAGTTTGTACGCTCCCAAATATTTTCCGTAAGAGTTTATAAAAAACAATATCCAAAACAATGAACGGCAGTATGGCAATTATATATTTCGGTTCTTCGATTATCATTTGAAAGACGAAAGAAGGACTATCCATCCATTCAAATGCACCGATATTAAATCTTGCAAAAAAATGATTGAAAAACGGAATATCTGCCGCCGCAATGAAAAAACTAATTGTAAATAGTACAAATATCCAGTAGAAAAGAATTTTCGTTACAATCCTTATTCTGTAATTAAATATATATTCCAGTAAAAATATTATGGACGGGAACAGCATTATATACCCGCTGACAACTATATCGAATCGAACGCCCATTATAAATGCTTGGATAACATTGTATGCGGTTTCGCCGGAAAATGTCAGTCGATTGATTTCGGTTAACAAAAGCATCAACCGAAAAACAAAAAATGTAGCTATTGAAAGCAGATATACTTTTAAAATAAGCAGTACTAAACTGTTTTGACTCGGTTTCCTGATTTTTTCAATGAAAGTCGTATCCATTCTATTGTAAGGTTTTAATTATATTGATATTTTTTCAAGATTTGAAAATATTTATCAAATACATAACACATTTTTGTATAAAAAAACTATGACGATTATAATTATTTTTATTCTAAAACTAATTATTATAAAAAAAAACGGAACCGAGATATTCCACGATTCCGTTTTTCCAAGCATTAATTTATACTATCTGACAAGAAGCATTTGTCCGGCATCTGCCCGTGAACCTGCATATATTCTATAATGATATACACCTGTTTTCCATTCTGCCGTATTAATACGGATTTTATGCTGTCCGGCGGGCATAGCCCCCGGCTCCATTAGAGCAATGCTATTGCCCAACACATCGAAAATCTCAATTTTAACGTTCTCAGTATTACGTAGAGAGAAGTTAATAAATGTAAAAGAATTAAACGGATTGGGATAGTTGCCTAATGCCAATTCATTTGTTTCCGACTCACCGAACTGCACATCGGAAGAAATATTAATTCCTTCCATATTGCTCCAGGGACTAAGTAATTTATCATTATCAATAGCCCTTACCAAATAATACGCATCTGCATTCTGCTTCTTGTTGAAAACATAGAAAGTATCCTTAATATTGTCAATTAATCTTACATTTCTAAATTTATGAACAGGGTAAATGCTGTCAAGTGAAAATGAGGAATATGGCATCATAAGAAATGCCATAAACATTATTTTCACACTCTTTCCTGCATATTTGGACAAATCATAACTCTTTTTCTCCCAAACGCTAGTAGAACCTGTAAATTTATCCAGTATTTCGACTTCTTTGCCCTCTATTTTAATACCAACATAAGATTGTTCCATTCCGGCGTATTTAATCTTGAAAGTCAATTTATCGCCATTATTAACACTGATTGGGAACTGTGTTTGCAAGGAGGATTGCCCCTGTCCCTGTTTGCTCTTAGCTACAAAATAATTGCCCTTTTTCTTATCGGATTTTGCGACAATTTCAAAATTCTGTTTTTTCCAATAATCGAAATTTGCACAATTCTCTAATGTTTTAAAAGATTGTTTCATTTCTTTTAATGTATAAGACTCAACACTTCCGTCATAATCATTTGATTTTGACCAATTGACTGTGTAGCCATCGGGTTTAGATTCTTTGATAGGAAATAAAGTGCATTGCAGAGGATTAAGCTTATCAACTGTTTTTGACCTGAAGTAAAGACGCCTTTCCTTAAAATCAGCTGTTTCATATCTAATAAAATACAGTCCGTCATCTTTAGGTTTAAAACCGTAATTAAATGGTGCTTTTACAAGTTTTTTCTTCTCAATATTGGCAATCGACATCCTATGTTGTTGGAAACTTATATTTATTTTATGAACAAATACATTAATAGATGGAGAATTGGTTTCACCCTTAATTTTAATTGGTATATTTATTGTATTTGTTCTTTTATATATCGGAGCCTTACTACCATTACCTATTTCATGAGGTTTGGTCTGAGCAATTATCTTGGTATTCTTAAACTCTTTACTTTTTTGCGGCATAATAGATAATACAGGGTCCCCAAAAAATACAAACTCATAAATAGCGGCATATTCCATTTTATCTGTTTTATCGAACTCCTTCATATAATATTCAAACGCTTTGTTATGAATGCCGCCCATAGAAGTTTCCCCGTCAGCCCAAGCTCTAAACAGATATTGCAACAATTTTGCCATATATGTTTCATCACCAACTAACAACTCTCCTTTTGCATCAAACATCAATTCGGGACCACCGGCATTAGTCCTGACTCCACCCCAGTAGCAAATTCCTCCTGCTTTCGAACGCATTACAGCTTCGGCAAAGCAATCTTCTTGGAACGATGCACCGTCTATCAGCTCATTATCATATCCACCATTCATACAAGCAATCGAAATAATAATGGGAAATTTCTTTTTTGCCGGCAATTCCATAATGTCATTCGAACCAATCATAGACATACCGCCTACACCCATCATATTGCCCATTCCATGGTCAATATGGAAAATAATATCAACATTTTCATCAGAGAAATGAGGTAAAACATTAGCTTTGCTGTATCTATCTTCTGATAAAAAGTTTTTCCCGATTTTCGCTACTTTTAAATACCCTCTATTTACAACATCAAGTGTGATTATCTCGCCCATCAGAAACTTTTGTCCAAACGGCGCCCCTCCTAATAACTCGGTATGTCCATAAGATGCGGTATTTTGATTCTTTTTCCAACTCTTAATTTTATTTATCATTAATTTTGCTTCCGCTGTATTTGCGGCGGGCAATCTTCCTAATTGATAATTTAATACCATATCATAATCCGGCGACATATAGAATAAATCCGAAACTATCCAAGGATTATATTTATCATTAGGTTGCATTTTGTTCCCCTCTGCATAAAAATAATAGCTTGGCGGAACTATATTCGCATCACCTAAGATTGTTATACTTTTTAAATTCGGATGAGCCTGCTTGTCCCGCAAATACGAAACTATCTTTTTTGCCAATTCGTATTTGTAGCTACCTCTAATCGGTGTGCTTTTTATTGTTGCATATCCGGCTTGTTTCGGAGCAGGTGCAGGCTTATAATCCTTGGCAATTTTATCGGTTAAAACAACTTCTGTTTTGGTATTTTCCAGTGTCTCGTGCATTGCTTTCAATTTTGCCGCTTCTTCTTTAAATTCGGGTACGGTTAATATGATATTCTCTGCTTGTGTACTAGTGGTTTTTAAACTTTGCGAAAACCCGACATCTCTTTGCGATATGGTATAGTCAATTTTGATTTGTGCATTTATCAATAATATCGCTCTCTGTCGCTTCGGATTGTACTGAATGGGATAAAACTGTACATATACTTTTTGATACTTTCCGTCATCGCCCGAAATATATTTTACGATATTTCCCGGGAACAATTCATCACGTCCATAAATCATTTCATTTTCAACCATTCTGTTCGCTTCGTTATTATTATATTCGGGATACCAAATAATCGGTTTAAGTCTGGGTGCAAGGTTAATAAGATTCTTTATTTCCACATACTCCCCTCCTATTACTTTAACACCGGTTACAATAGCATTTACCGGCAGATTTATGCTTATACTTTTAATATACGAAGTAGGTTCTCCGCTTGCGCCGGTACTGACAGCATCATCAATTTTAAATAAATCATACCCGTTTGTTGTGCTAAATAATTGCACAGCATTTTTATCTATATTCACCGAAATTGTCTTCGTATTTTCACCCAACATAAAGTCGTCGCTTTGTTTTTCAACTGATAATTCCTCAATAGCTCTTGCATCACCGAATTCGAGCGGTTTCTGTGCGTAAACCGATATTACGGCTAAAAAGAAAAATAATATTTTTTTCAACATTAATACATCCTCTAAAAATAAATTTAAATACATTGTTCGTTACTTGCTTACTGCTTCCATAATCCCACAATCCTCAAAACTTAATACATCTTTATCTGTCTATTTTTTTTTCATATTTATTCTCAGTTTATTTATATTTCAAAATTCCATACATTCCTAAAACAATTGAAGCGAGATAAAAGTTACACTTTTAAAATAAAATGTGGGAAATAATATCGGATTGTAAAATACACAAGTATAAAAAAAAGCCCCGAAGCTTTATACTTCGGGGCTTTTCCAAGAGCCACTTATCGGACTCGAACCAATGACCTGCTGATTACAAATCAGCTGCTCTACCAACTGAGCTAAAGTGGCTTTTTAAAGGATTTCAAAATTAAAGAAATTTCTAATATTATACAAATAAAAAAAATATTTTTTTCATTTTATTTACCACCCCATACAGGAAACTGTGTCGGGTCTATGTTGAATACCAATGTTCCGATATAATAGAACAATACGGTAATGACCACCATTCCAATAAAATTCAGAATAATACCTACACGCGCCATTTCATAAATCCTAATCCTCCCCGTACCGAAAATAATTGCATTTGGCGGTGTAGCAACCGGCATCATAAATGCCATCGAAGCCGATATTGTTGCCGGCACCATAAACAGCAAGGGGTTCACCTGCATTGCAATAGCAGTGGCGGCGAGTATAGGTAGAACCGTTTGCGTTGTTGCCGTGTTCGAAGTCAGCTCTGTCAGAAATGTCAGCAATCCGCAAATTGCAATAATCATTACAATCGGAGAAACATCATTCAATATAGTCAGATGTGAACTGATAAAAACAGCTAATCCGCTCGTCTTAAATGCATGTGCAATTGCAAAGCCGCCACCGAATAAAATAATTATATCCCAAGGAATTTTTTTAAAGATTGAATTATCTATCATAAATGTTCCGGGTTTACTTTTTGACGGTATGAAAAACAGTAAGACCGCAATAAATACAGCCACAGTGCTATCGTCTATCATTTTTCCAAATGAGAATAAACGCGCCCAACCCGGAATAGTAAACGAACCCAGTTCCAAATCAGCACGGAAGAACCAAAGCAGAGTAAGAAGTAGCAAAAGAAATGCAATCACTTTTTCTTCATAGCTCATTGCTCCGAGATTTTTGTCTTCATTAATTATATATTCCCTATCCACTTTTAAATTGTCCTTTTTCCTCAAAAGCACATATTGCAATACCAGCCAAGTCAATACCAGCATTACGACGGAAATCGGTAGTGCAACCATCATCCAAGTAGAGAAATATATCTCCGGTGCTTTCGGAAATGATGTTGCAAAAATACGGGCAAATACAAGATTAGGTGGTGTACCTACAATCGTGGCAATTCCACCGATAGACGAGCCATAGGCTATACCAAGCAACATAGCAGTCGAAAAACCGCGAACTCGTTGCTTCTCATTTACCTCCTCCATTTTCAGGATAATCGAAACGGCAAGTGGCAACATTAGCATTGTTGTAGATGTATTATTTATCAGCATTGATAGTAGCCAAGACGAAAGCATCACTGCAAGTAACATTCTGGGAGGACTTCCGCCAATAAGTTTAATTAATTTGATAGACATTCTGCGATGCAATTCCCATTTTTCGACCGTTATGGCAATCATAAATGCACCGATAAATAAAAAAATGATATTATTCACATAGGACGATGCCGCTTGCTTGGCACTCAATATCCCGAGAACGGGAAATAATAATAGTGGAATTAGCGATGTAACAGCAATTGGTATTGCTTCGGTCAGCCACCAAGTCGCCATAAGAAAAACTACTGCCGCCGCTCGCGAAGCCGCCATATTTTGCGGCTCAATAGGGAAAATCAATAGAAATAATGCTCCTAAAATACCAAGTAACAAACCACTCATTTGAACATTGGTAAAATTTCGCATCTTCATTAGTTCACCTTTTTATTTTTGCTACAACATATAATTCTATACCTGTTATATCTTCATATATTCTAATCAGAAATTTGCGTAAATTAAATTTATAATCAAAAATAGATTTGAAAAGTCCCGTACTTGTCCTGTACATTCGTTTTGAAAACCTGTTATTTGGTTTTCTATGTTTGATATTTATAACTTCATATCCGGCAAGAGCAAGAAGTTTTGAGAGTGATTGTTCAGAATAGTGGAATAAATGATTTTCCGGTTGCAACCAAATCCAATTCTTGCCAAAAAATTTTCGAGACCAAGAATCAAATGCAGGTACACGTATGAAAAGATATGCATCATCGCTCAAATGTTCTTTTAATTGTTTCAAGAAACCCACCGGCTCGGGGAAATGCTCCAAAGAATGCCACATAACCGCACTCTCGAATTTTGTATTAATTAAGTCCATATCACGAACAACTGTTAATCCAGTCTTGTCTGTATAGTCAAGTGCTTTTTCCGAAAGTTCAACACCCGTACAATCATAACCAAAGCGGCGGGCTTGGTCAATAAAAAAACCTTTGTCGCAACCAATATCCAGCAATGTCGCCGGCGGCTCTATGTATTTCATTAGTTCGGATACAAGTTCGATTTGCTCGCCTGCCCTAAACAAACGCCTAAGCTCCGTCTCCTTCATATCAGCAGATGTAATTATATAATCCTTTTTGTAGTATTCATCAATAATTGCAGAAGGAGGAAAATTTGCCAAATAATGAATATCGCAATCATCACATCGCAGTAGTTCGGTCTTGCCTATATTGACCTTACTGATTTTCTGCGAACCGCATATTTTACATTTATTGTTCACTGTTCACCCATACACGAGCATTTTATTTTCGTACAATTGATTAATTGCAATATACGAAAAATGCTCAATCGGTTTTAAAATTTTGTAAGAATTTTTTGTATATGATTATTATTTGCTTTATCTTAAAATACATAGAAAGTTAAATTGGAAAAATCTTCGAGGGTAATTAATGAATGGCAAAATAAAAATGTTCGCAGCAATTGTTGCTTTCGCTTCTTTTTTGCTAATCGGATGCAGGACTACGAAGACGACTAAGATTCTACCGAAACAAGATATGAAGTATTTCTATCAGATTAGCGAGGGAGAGGAAGTCGAAATCGAATGGGAATTCGAGAATGCTCACCGTGTTACGGTCGAAGGTTTTACAGGCTCTTTCCTGCCGGAAGGTATGGTTAAGGTTCGTCCCGATGTATCCCGAGAATATAAAATTGTAGCCTATAAGGGTTTTGCCGATTCTCTTATCTGGACTGTATATGTGGAAGTCTTGGCAAAGATTGAGAAAGAAATAAATAGTAGCAAGAGCATTCAAACAGGGAAACCCGTTCTTAGCAATAAGTTTACACAAGCATCTTATAAGGAATCGGAATTCCTAAACGGAATAATCAACAAAGATGTTTCAACCGGTCCGAATGAATTACGAATAGTCAGATTCCGACTAAACGAAAAAGCCGAGAATGCGCAGTTATACACTCTATTGATGGATAAACTCGGTAATTTCATCAGTGGCTTCGGCGATAAATCATTACCACTTACTTGGAATGCCACAAACATCTGCGCCCGCACATCAGCCAATTATTCCGACTTATCTTTCGAGGAACTGTCTGCCGCTCGGCAAAATGAATTTGTGGATTTCGCTATCTTAATTGATAATACCGGATTCTCAAAAAATGACAGCATTAAAAAACCGCTTAAATCTTTTATCAGCGGAATGAACTCGAATGACAAAGTGCTTATTTCGGTTTTCAACCACAGATATTTGAATATTTTTAAACTTATGCCACCCGAAACGGCACTCTTTGGATTAGACGATATGTTTATTTTGCCAAAGGCAAATGGATTTAGCGCCTCAAATGATGCTTTGTTCCATACCATTAAAAGATTGGAAGACGGTAAAAATCGTAACAGAGCATTAGTACTTATTACATATTCCAATGATAATGCCTCGTTCAATAATAATATTCAATCTGTTATCCGCAAAGCGCAAATTAGTAATGTTGCTGTATATGTCATTGGTATTGGCGATATTATTGACGCTTATAATTACAGACATCTATGTGCGGCAACCGGTGGCAAATATTATATTTTGCTTAATGATGAAATTGAAAAGTTCAGAAATGTACTTGCGGAAATATTATTCACATATCGTAACAGTTACAAGGTTACTGTGCCGCTACAGAGCTTTGGCAATAATTGCAAAGTCAGCAAAACCAAGCTTTCATTTACGTATAAGGATATTAAATTAAAGTCTTCCCTTGTTTATCCTGCCGATTTTCCAAGAGAGAATAAGCGTATTATCTATGCGGCTGGATTTGATAAGTCCGTAATATTAATTGATAAAGAATATTACGATAATTTGAATAGTATTGCAGATATGCTGAATAAGCAAAAAAAGAAATATTTTGTTTCTGCTATTGCTTATGATGAAGGCGATAATGAAGTCGCCAAGAACTTCGCAAAGCTACGTGCGGAAGCCGTTAAGAATTATTTGGTTAATAAAGGAGTTCAGCCGAACTTACTAATTGTTCGTACCGAAACAAGCAATGAACCGCTGTTTACTTTCACGGAAAACAAATGGCAGCAAAGATTGAACAGACGAGTACAGATAGAACCTTACCAAATTATTTCCAAAAGAGATTATGAGCTTTTAGTTGCCTTCGCACCCTCGGAACTCGAATCGCAAAAGATTATTCAGAAGTGGACTAAACGCGGATACAAAGCATATTACGAAAGAACGCGAACACACAATGGGCTTGCATACAAAGTCAAGCTTTGGGGATTTAAATCCGAAAATGAAGCAAAGAAAGAAATAAAACTAATTAAGAAAAAATATAAAGAATATATTATTATTTCACAATAAATTTCTCGGGAACTATGATGAAATACTTTGGAATACTTTTAATTACCATATTATTTGCATTTAGTGCTTGCTCAATTGATGATGCAAATGCACCTAAGTATCCTAATTCAGTCGGCAAATTGAGTGGTAAGGTTGTAACAAACAACAATATCCCTCTTAATGATGTCAAAATTACAACATCACCCGCATTCAAGGAAGTACTTACAAATAATAACGGTGAATTTGATATTGCCGCAATACCTGACGGTAAATATACGGTCATCGCGACAAAAGCAGGTTATAAAACCGCAAGAATTGATACTAAAATTGCCGCAGGATATAAAACTTCTGTTAAAATCACTATGAACGAAGGAGTCGATGAAAACAATCCGCCGACAAAACCACATAATCCCAGACCTCCAGATAAATCAAAGATTTCAAATAAATCATTTAATTTACGCTGGGAATGTAGCGACCCGGACGGTGATAAATTATCATATACCGTTTATTTTGGCGCGAGTAATCCGCCCGTTAAAGTTGCAGATAACAGAACGGAGAATTCTTTCGATGTAAAGAATTTAAAAACGGGCAAAACATATTATTGGAAGATTGTTGCCAAAGATGAAAAAGGAGCCGAAACAGCAGGCAATATCTGGTCGTTTACTGTAAACAATGAGAACAATCCTCCCAACAAACCATATAATCCAAATCCTGCAAATAACGCAGTACTAAATGTAAATGAATATACATTAACTTGGAAATGCGATGACCCGGATGGTGATGAACTGACTTATAATGTTTTTATTAATGGAAATAAAGTTGCCGAAAAGTTAAAAAAGAAGAGCTTTACTTTCGAAAATATGAAGGATAATACAAGGTATTCTTGGTTAGTCGTAGCAGTTGATACAAAGGGTGCAAGTACAAGAAGCGATTTATGGGTCTTCAACGTAAAATTGGCACAAAATCGTCCGCCGCTTGCTCCGTTTAATCCCTTCCCGTTAAATCTATCTATTATCAATCAAAAAGATATTGAATTTACATGGCAATGTAGCGACCCGGACGGCGATAAATTGACATACGATTTCTATCTGGCAAAAAATGCCGAACCATTAAAATTAGTAGGAAAAAATCTGGCATTAAAACGTTTTCCGTTTAACGGCTTGCAGGATAATTCGGGATACAGATGGAAAGTTGTCGCCAAAGACACAAAAGGTGCAAGCACAGCAAGTGCAGTTTTGTTCTTTGCTACAAAATTTCAATCAGGCAATCTGTATGAAAAAATGTTTGCTTATTATCCGTTCAACGGTGATGTAAGAGATGCCGGACCAAAGCATTATGACGGAATAAATCACTTTGCCGCATTTGTTGGAACCGATAGATTTAATAGAAAAGGTAGAGCCTTGTATCTCGGAAAATGGCAGGAATATGTTGAATTGCCACACCCGGAAGCATTTGCTTTGAATGGTGATTTCACTATTGCATATTGGGTTAAACCTGATTTTGGGCAGTGCATACCTGCCGGTACTCACATAGATGTGATATGCAAAACCGATACTAAAAACAACTGGTGGTATAGCGGCTTTACTACAAAGCTGGGACCTGAATTCTGGATTAATAATAAATATATCGGATATGATTTTATCAAATTGAAAAATCAGAAATGGAATCATATTGCTCTTGTCTTCAAAAGGACGGGCAGAAGCAATCAAGGAACTGCTACTCTATATTTGGACGGCTCACAAGTTGGAGAGAAAAAAGTTCTGCCAATCCCGACAAATACTAATGACAAAGTACGAATTGGAGACCGCCCGGGTAAATCCAGTTTTGCCGGTTGGGTGGACGACCTCTATTTCTTCAACCGTTCTTTGACATCTAACGAAATTCAAGTATTAATGAACAAGAAATAATATACTCACTGTCTTTCAGATTAGTATTATTTGACAAAACAAATCCGGTGGCAACAAGTCATCGGATTTTTTTTATTGGATACAATCATCTAAGAAATAATCAACCGGAGTCTTCCGGGTGCCGTCTTTTGCCTTTTCTGCCCCCTCTCGGGAGGGGGTTTTGGGGTGGGTACAAGAGTAGTAAACAGCCGAACACCAAACCGCACCCAGAGGACGAGGGGGTGAAAAGCCGGATACAAACCGCATACATAAATAAGATTAGAATAATTCTTTCATTTTGTCTTTCGCTTGATTATAGCCGTACATATTTATTATTTCCGTCCAATCTATTTGGAGGAAAGAATTTATCAGTTCATTCCTTGTCTCGTCATCATTGTAGCGTTCATCTCTAACTAATATGCTTCTGAATTCTGCCGCAAGCTCAGCGATGAACTCAAATTTATCCGGTAGTGAATTAGATATTGTTTCTTTCAGATGCTTCACAAAGAATGGTGCCGCACCACCGGAAGATATATTGATTGTTATATCGCCTTTCTTAATGTATGAGGAAAGAATAAATGAGCATAAAGCCGGCACATCGGCAACATTTAGCAAGGCAGAATGTGCTATGCAATCCTTATAAATAAATTCATCGACAATGGGGTCGTTGGTTGCCGCAAAAACAAATTTGTAATTCATAGCATCATTTTTTTTATATTTTCTTTTGGACAAATGAATAATACCTTTTTCGGCAAGTCTATTGATTTCGGAAATTACTTCCGGTGAAATACAATCTATATCTGCACCGAAGTCCAATAAATACATAATCTTACGATAGGCTATCTTTCCGCCGCCAACAACAAGAACAGGCTTTTCGGAAATATCTACATAAATTGGAAAATACTTTTTCATTATTAAAATAAATTAATTATTAAAAACTGTAACTTTTTTCTTATAAAAACGTTTTTACAGTTGCATACTTAATCCCCAAAAGTATTATTGCTTAAACCCTCAGTAATAATACATTTGCAAGCCCCGCCCAGGGGCTTGTTTTTTTTTACCCCAAAAACATCTAAAAAATCACAGAACAACAAAATGTTTTGTACGCTTTTCGTCTCTTATTTCTAAAAATGTAAATTTATGCAAATTATCGCTCTAAAAAAAATTGAAGACTGCTTATCCGGCAGAAATGTTTGGGATTTGTATCTAAACAATATTATTGACGCTGATTTTATCAAAAAAATCGAAAATCTCGGCAATTTCATTATGCACCAATTCAAGCCAAAGCCTTTCTTCAAACTAATTGTAAGGAGTCAATACACAATCAAAGGTTCAATCGGCAATAGGACTGTCAGGCTGATATTACCGGACGATGCAACTATTAGTGAACGTGATAATATTATTGCTATATTAAACGAGAAATTATCTTAACTAATAAACATTGTCTATCGTCAATATTTCTTTTATTTATTTAATAGAATGAGGAAGCGTGAAACCCTGGAAAGCGGAATTACTATTACTTTTTGTTACTCTGATTTGGGGTGCTACATTTACGTTCACTAAAATCGGAATTGACGATTGTTCCCCATTCCTTTTCATTTTTTTTAGATTTTCCATTGCCCTTACCGTTTCTTTACTCATCTGGGGTAAACATCTGCTTTCAATCGAACGCACTACGCTCATACACGGATTAATTCTCGGTTTGTTCTTTGCCGGTGGTTTTATTCTGCAAACACTGGGATTAAATTACACTACTGTTACTAAATCGGCATTCATAACCGGTATGACGGTCGTCTTCACACCTTTTGTTTTTAAGTTAGTAATTAAAAAGAAAATTATTATATATCAAATAATCGGCGTAATTGTTGCAAGCATAGGGTTGTGGATTTTTACAAATCCAACAATTGATAATATTAACATCGGCGATGTACTTACATTTTTCTCAGCTTTCTTTTGGGCTTTTTATATCACTTATGTAGATGTATTCACAAAGAGTATCAATACCTTCACTCAGACTATACAGATAGTGATGATGCAGTTTGTAGTGGCTCTACCTCTTGGATTAATTGGCTATTTTATTTTTGAAGCAGGAAAGGTGGCGTTTGTTTTTAGCGACAATCTGCTGATTGCACTTCTGTTCAACGGTGTAATCGCTTCAATAATATTGACGCTAATCCATACCGGTGTACAGAAATATTCAAACCCCGTAAAAGCCGCTTTGATTTTCACTCTCGAACCTGTCTTTGCCTCAATCATTGCTTATTATGCTTTGAATGAAGGCTTTTCAATATTAGAACTTATCGGCGCATTGGTTCTATTTGCAGGGATAATATTTGCCGAAACGGGTGAGCATATTTTTGGAGCAAAAAAAATAATGAAATGATTATTTACTAATTCGAGAAAAAATTATTTTTCTCTGCATAAAGCAACTTTTTCCTAAAACTTTCGTAAGTTTATTTATTTAGTATTAATGAGGTTGTCTATGAATGTTGTTGATGTACAAAATGTTGTTAAAAAGTTTGGTGAAGTAACTGCTTCGAATAACATTACTTTCAATGTAGGGCAAGACCGCATATTCGGTTTAATTGGACCGAATGGTGCCGGCAAAACCACTATGATTCGTATGATTACGAATGTATTAATCCCTGATGAAGGTAGTATCAGTATATTCGGCGAAAAGATAAGCTACGCCTTACAAAATATCATAGGCTACCTACCGGAAGAGCGAGGGCTTTATAAAAAATTGAAAGTAATTGAGCAGCTTGCATATTTCGGACAACTCAAGGGTATGACACGCCGTAATGCTATCGCCGAAGGGCGTATGTGGCTGGCTAAACTTGATGCGGCTGATTGGGCTAATAAAAAAATCGAGGAGCTTTCAAAAGGAATGCAACAAAAAGTTCAGTTTATTAGTACTATTCTGCATAAACCCAAATTGTTAATTCTTGATGAACCTTTCTCCGGCTTCGACCCGATAAATACCGAATTACTGAAAAGCATTATTCTTGACCTGAAAAAGCAAGGGACATCAATTATTCTATCAACTCATATTATGGAGCAAGCCGAGCAAATGTGCGATGATATTTGTTTGATTAATAATGGACAAATTATATTGAGAGGTTCTATACGCGATATTAAAGGGGACTTCTCGAAAGATACCGTTATTCTGGAATTTGACGGAAGCGATGATTTTTTGAACGAATTGTCCGGTTTGAAGATTATTAATAAAACGACCAATCGTCTCGAATTCCGTTTCAATCCTAATGAACTTGATGCTAAGACAATTCTTACTACGATTATGAAATATTGCAATGTATATAAATTTGAAATTAAAGAGCCGAGTTTGCACGAAATATTTATTGACGTTGTTTCTACTGAGGAGGATAAGAAATGAGCAAGAAAGAATCAAAAATATGGACAATTATAAAGCATGAATACACTTCTAAGATTAAATCAAAAGGATTTATTATCGGTTCAATTTTAGGTCCGATTGTCCTAATTGCATTTTTAGCGGTTTCTATTTTCGTAAGCGTTATTTCTGCTGATGATACGGACAGGAAGGTCGCAGTTGTTGATAATACGGAATTACAATTCGATAAGAAATTAGTAAAACGCAACGGCAAAATATTTGAAAATGCGACAAGCAAAGATGTAGATAAATTACAAAAATCAATACTTGATAATCAAATTGATGCTTTCCTTGTAATCCCGGAAGACTTTTTAGAGACCGGGAAAGCTATTATTTATTCAAAAGGTGGTGGCGGCTTTGGTTTTACATCAAGAATTGAACATAGTCTCGACTACCTGCTACGTAAGGAAAGATTACTTGCACACGGAATTGATTCATCTGTAATTAAATTGATTGATAAAAGTTCCATACTTGTTTCTAAGAAAGTAACTGCCGGTGGTGAGGTCGAAAAGGACTTTACCGAAGCACTCGCCGGAATAGGATATGTCCTCGGCTTCTTTATCTATATGATGATGCTTATATACGGACAGTTTGTAGCACGTGGAGTTATTGAGGAAAAAGCAAATAGAATAGTCGAGGTAATTGCATCATCAGTTAAGCCGATTCAAATTATGCTCGGGAAAGTGGTCGGAATTGGTTTACTCGGATTGACGCAAGTTCTGTTCTGGATTTCTATGGGATTGATTTTGCTAGCCGCCGCCGGTCCCATTATGGATATATTTGTTTCTGATAATGGAACAATGATGCAAGGAGTGGGAATGGCCGCTCAGCAATCTAAAATTCCTTTTGAAATACCGACTATTCCAATTGGTTTAATTATTGCTTTTCTCTTCTATTTCTTAGTCGGATACTTTATGTATTCAACAGTGTTTGCGGCTGTCGGCTCGGCAGTTGACCAAGAGAGCGACGCCGCTAATTTACAGCAACCGATAATTTTTGCAATCATTATACCGATGTTATTTCTGGCACCAATTACGGCTAATCCCGATTCGACATTGGCAATTGTTTTATCTCTGATACCATTCTTTACGCCTATACTGATGACTGTAAGGATTGCGGCAACCGATGTGCCTTTCTGGCAAATTGCCGCTTCGGTTATATTGACGATTGGTACAATCTTTTTACTTTTGTGGTTCGCCGCAAAGATATATCGAGTGGGAATATTAATGTACGGCAAAAAGCCTAAGTTCAAAGACTTAATCAAATGGGTCAGATTAGCAAAGTAAGCAACTTGTTTCCAAGTAATAAAGGCTGTCCAACAAATTTTGGACGGTCTTTTTTTGCACTCCCTTGCAATGTACTGAACAGCTGTGCAATAGCGGTGCGTAGCGATGTATATAAGGAAATCGTTGCGAAATCTCACCACCCCGCCGCTACCTTCCTTATGGATTGGCTTCGCCGCTGCCTTTGGCG
>CAZOOR010000020.1:0-37455 GCA_964581505.1 uncultured Hyphomicrobiales bacterium | reverse complement strand
GGGTGTGTATTTTGTCCGTGTGGGCGGCAAGATGTATAAGTTTGTGAAGATGTAATTAGTTTTATGATAACAAAAAGACGCAGGTGTCCTGCGTCTTTTTGTTATATATTTTTTCGGAAGGTTATTTGTTTGCAATCTCGTTGAGTTCTTTGACGAAACGCTGAATGTCGTCATCTTTAAATCCTTTTTCGATTGCCGCTTCCTCCAAAGTTCCCCAGATAGGTTCTCCGCATCTGATACATCTAATACCTTGTTCCATAAGGTAAGTAACAGCTTCGGGATAAAGTTCAACCAATTCCTCGATAGTAGTACTTTTATTTACTTTGTTGTTCTGATTCTTCATTTTGTCGTTCTTTCTTTTTACTTGGGATTGATATAATAAGTCCTGCAATTGCACCGTATAAAGTCATAATTAGCCAATTAGACTGTAAAGGACAACCGTTCTTGCAACCCCAAAAATAATAGTAAACAAAACCGGCGATTGAGCCGAGAGCGGCACCAATCGCCATTTTAATATACTTAGACACTTGCGTTTAGTTCTTTGAAGGAAGTTCAACGTTGAAAATATCTTTGATAGCGCTAATATATCCCTCTTTGGGCATTGCGCCAACAGCCATTCTCGGTTTGTCATTAACAGGTATAAATAGAACCGAAGGAATAGAACGGATTTGGAACAATCCTGCTAATTCCTGTTGTTTGTCCGTATCAATTTTGAAAATATCAACCAAGCCGTCATATTCTGCTGAAAGTTCTTCCATAATAGGTGAAATCATCTTGCAAGGTCCACACCAATCTGCGTAGAAATCTATGATGGCAGGCTTATCGCCTTTAAAATTCCATTCTGTATTGTTTTCGTAATCGAAAATCTTTTCCATAAAAGACTGTTTGTCTAAAAATTCGGGCATATTTGTCCTTAATATAAAAATGAATAATAATAAAAATCAAACACAATAACGTTTTCTATAAAACTTTATTGCTATATAGTTACAATGTCCTATTTGTCGAAATATATTGCTTACATCAGTTTGAATTATAAGAAATTACAAAATTCCTAACTATTCATACCGAGCAGGAATTCACGGTTCGAGCGTGTTCCTTTCATTCTGTCAAGCAAAAATTCAACGGCATCAATCGGTTGCATATCGCTGAGTACTTTGCGTAAAATCCAAAGACGATTAATTTCTTCTTGGTCGAGCAGTAATTCTTCGCGTCTTGTACCCGATTGATTAACATTAATAGCCGGATATACTCTTCTGTCTGAAATTCTGCGGTCTAAGAGTAATTCGAGATTACCTGTGCCTTTGAATTCCTCGAAGATAACATCGTCCATTCGGCTACCTGTTTCTACTAATGCGGTTGCAATAATTGTAAGTGAACCGCCTTCCTCAATATTCCTTGCCGCACCGAAAAATCTCTTGGGCTTGTGCAGAGCATTTGCATCAACGCCACCCGAAAGGATTTTGCCCGAGTGAGGGATAACCGTATTGTGGGCGCGTGCCAATCTTGTTATTGAATCAAGAAGAATAACAACGTCCATTTTTGCCTCGACAAGTCGCTTTGCTTTCTGCAACACCATTTCCGCAACGTGAACGTGGCGGTCAGGCGGCTCGTCAAATGTAGATGATATTACTTCTGCATTAACGGAGCGTTGCATATCGGTTACTTCTTCCGGTCGTTCGTCAATTAGCAAAATAATAAGTTTGATTTCAGGATGATTCTTTGTAATACTGTTTGCAATTTGTTGGAGAAGAATTGTCTTACCGGATTTTGGCGGAGAGACAATTAATCCGCGCTGTCCTTTACCAATTGGACATAGCAAATCGTGAATTCTCATTGAATACTGACTGGGACTTGTTTCCAGATTAATTCTCTTGTCAGGATATAGTGGTGTTAAATTATCGAACAATGTCCTATCCCTAATAAATGCAGGTTCAAGGAAATTGACGCTTTCCACTTTGAGCAAAGCAAAGAAACGCTCGGCTTCTTTCGGTGGTCTGACAAGACCGCGAATTGTATCGCCGGTTCTCAAACCGAATTTCTTGATTTGTGATGGGGATACATAGATGTCGTCCGGGGACGGCAAATAATTGTAGTCGGCTGAACGGAGAAATCCGTATCCGTCTTGCATTACTTCGAGTACACCACCGCTGACGATAAGACCGTCCATTTTTTCTTCTTGTTCTTTTTTTGCGGCTTGTGTCTCTACGATTTTAACTATTAAGTCTTGCTTCCTCAAGTCGCTGATATTGGGGATTCTGAGGGATTTCGCGATAGAAGTTAACTCGGCTATACGTTTACTTTTTAAATCCGTAATGTCAATAACCTCATTCTTCTTCTTGTAAGAGTCTCTGGCTGGCATAAAATTCCTAAATTTTTATTAATATAAAAAAAAGTTTATTTAACTATTTATCTTTAAAATTATTTTTTTCAATAAGCAATCTGATTTTCAATTAAAGCTTTCTTGATATATTCGACTTGTTTGTCTGATATGCTTTTCATTATATTAGCATAATGGCGTGCTAAGCATTACAAAATTAATTCAAATTTGACAATTCTGCAAGTCTTATTAATATTAACGATTGAGCCTGACAAATAATTTTATTATAAATCAAATTTTTCAGTGGAATTTTGTATTTTTGATTACACTTAGATTGTTTGTTTATGGATTATTCACGCATATATAAATATAAACCGGAGGAAGTTGAGCCTGACGATGAGGAACAGACTGAACTTGTAGAATCCGAACCGGTAAAAAGTAAAGATGAAAAACATATTCGTTTTCGTCTTTTGCTCTATATTTTTATAATTTCATTACTTGTTATTGGCTATGTAGGTAATGCTATTAAGGTGAAATCTTTGCTAAAGGAAGAAGTGAAATTAAAAAAGAAATTGGAAAAATTGGACAACAACAATCGCATTTTACAAACGGAAATCAACAAATTGGAATCGCCAGAAAGAATAACCTTGATTGCAGTTAAGAAATTTGGTATGATTAAACCTGATGTCCCACCTAAAATTATTTCGGAAAAGCAATAAACATCGTGGGAAAATTTCTGCACAATATCGAACGATTTATTAAGATAATTGCAAAGCGATTTGTCCAAAATAATTATACTCCAATCAAAATTGATAAAGCTAAACGAATATTTCCCGTTCGTTCATATTGCAAAATTCTACTATTACGGCACGATAGATTGGGTGATGTATTGATTTCGACTCCATTCCTAAAAGCATTGAGAGAGTTAATGCCCGAAGCGAATATTGATATATTGCTAAGTTATAAAAATATGACGCTTGCTCCTGCCGCAGGGAGATTTATAGATAATGTTTTAGTACTTGAAAATAGCCCTAGATTATTTATTAAATTAATTTCCGGTATTCGCAAAAAGCATTATGATTTGATTATTGATTTGCTTGATAACGAATCGACTACTTCCAATTTGATTATGAAATTTTCCTTAGCAAACAATAAATTGGGCTTCGATAAATCCAATGCAAATAATTACAACTATGTAGTTCCTATTCCAAATCGCGGGCAAGTTCATATTGCAAGACGTCTGTTTTCATTATTGCTTCCTTTTGGAGCGACAGAACCGCCTGACAAAATTAATATTGAACTGCCTCTGAACAAGGACAGCGTCAGCAAAGCCGCAAGATTACTTGGGAAAAAAGAAAAATCAATTAGATTGGGTATAAATCTTACAGGCTCGAATGAATCGAAATATTGGGGAGATAATCATTATATTGATTTCATAAATGAGATTAAAGCAGTTAGTGATGTGGAATGTTTGCTTTTTGCTGTTCCGAGAATAATGGCGCGAGCCGAGAGAATATCTGATGCCACAGGGGCAAAGCTCGCACCGCTTCAATCTGATTTCTATATATATGTTGCAATGCTGAATGAATGCGATATTATTCTAACGCCCGATACTGTTGCTGTTCATATTGCGGCGGCATTGGATAAACCTGTAATTGCTCTTTTCCATTCACCGGAACCGGATAAACTTATGCCTTGGTATCCATTGTGTTCACACAGTAAATCAATCGTTGCCAAATATAGTATTACCGAGATAAAAGTCAAACAGGTGCTTTCTGCATTTATTGAACTAATGGGGGCTGAATGAAGATTTTAATAGTTCGTTTAGGTAGAATCGGCGATATGATTTTGACTACACAGATGTTTTCGGCAATTAAAAGGAAAATGCCCGATGCCGAAATTTCCGTTCTGGCTAGTGTTGCCAATAATTCTATTATTCGGAATAATCCCAATGTAGATAAAATCCTTGTTTGGGATAAATCACCATTAAAATTAATTACTTTGATTGCACAGCTCCGCTCTATTCATTATAATTATTTGATTGATGCAAAAGACCACCCGTCAAGGGAAAGCGGAATAATTGCAAGATTAGTGAAAGCAGATGTAAAAATCGGTTTTAATCCGCCTGGTAAATCTTACTATAAAATTGGCATTAACAGTGAAAAAGAAAATAAAGGGCTACATTTTGCTATGCGTTCTTTCGAGCCGCTTGCTTATTTAAACATTTTACCGCCGGCATTTACGCCTTGTCCCGAACTATTTCCGAGTGACGGAGCGTTGCGTTATGTGGATACATTTCTGGAAGATGCAGGCGAGCGGCGTATTCTGGTAATCAATATTTCGGCGAGTAATCGCGGCAAAATGTGGGATAATGACAAATGGGTGGAGTTTATTAGTGCTATTGATGTCAATAATTATTTCCCTATACTTACTTATGCGCCGGCTGATAGTGATGTAGCCGCCGTTCTTCTTGAGCGAATAAGCATTAATGAGTTCAAGTCTCGCAGTATGGACGATGTAATTGCTCTTATATCAAAGTCGGATTTAATAATAACACCCGATACCTCTCTGGTGCATGTAGCGGCGGCTTTTGATATTCCTCTATTTGGATTGTTCAGTGGTTTGAACGATTTCTTTGAGAAATTTCGTCCGTTATCATCTACTTATGAAGTCGTCCGTTCACCTGAAGGAATTGATGGTATAAGGGAAATCAGTGCGGCACAGGCAATTGAAGGTTTTCGCAAACTACTCAAGCAACTTGATTAATTTAATGGAAGAGGGAGCGAACAGCCGAGCTATTCAAACCCCAACAGATATTAACAAAATCATTTAATAACTTCATTTTTGTATGATAAACCCAATTATAAAAATACATCTTATTTGTAATACAAATATAGTTGGATAAACTGATATATGCAAATTATATGTGTAAAATTTGTAATAATTTATTATATTGCGTTTATATAGGTGTTAGCCACAAGGTAAAGAAAAAATGAAAGATAAATTTACAATTGAAGATTTTTTAATAAAGATTATTCCCGGTGGAATACTACTTGGAGTTTTATACTTTTTATATGGAACAGAATTAAACATAAAAATCCCAAAAGAACTTGATATTTTTGTTACAACAATATTTTTTGTATTTGCATTTTTGACTGGTGAAATTATTCAAACAATTGCACACGAATTTGAATGGTTAATTGATATATTCTATAAATTTTATAGACCTTCAAAAATTTTTCTTTACAAAAAGAACCCTGTAATAAAAAATGAAAAAATAAGAGAAAACATTATTGAATATTTATCACTTCCTGAAAGTGAAAAGATTATGTTTGATTTGGAATATAATAAATTACCAATATTTAAAAAAAGACAAAAACAAGAAATTTCACAAAGTTATTTTTGGAAACTATATTCAAAAGTTAGCGATGAGCCGATAATTAATGTTTTTAATAGAAATTATCTATATACAAGAGCCATTGTATTTTTGTTTCTAATACTATCGATTTTATTTTTTATAAATAATTACACTAATTTATTCTTTTTGTGTTTAGTTCTATTTCTAATATTCCTATGGAGAGCAAGGGGAATGGCAAGAACTCTTGTTTTTAAAACTATAATATTGAATTTAAAAGGTAAATAAAATGAAAATAATAATTTTTGATGTAGGTAATGCAGCTTGCTCTGTAATATCAAGCCCAAACAAATATGGTTTAATGGTTGATTGTGGTAGCCATACTGAAAAAGATAATCCTGTTGATTTATTAAAGGAAAACGGGATTAAGAAATGGCTTGAATTACGAGATTATTTAACACAGCAAAGGAAAAGCTACAAACTTGGTCTATTACACATAACACATCCAGATGATGACCACGTAAGAAACTCAAAAAAAGTAAAAGAAGAATTTGAGCCATATTTATTACACAAAAGAGAATTTGAAGAGTTCCCTGATGGAGATAAAATCAATGTAGATTATAAAGAATATATTGACAAAAAGTATCGTGGCTCAAACCCAGAAACAATTCATTGGGGATTTGAAATTAATAAAGTATTCAAAATACCAATGAACATATTAAAGACAAACGATGATTTAAGCAAAAAGCTTCGCAACAACGCAAGCATTTTGAGATATATCAAATACAACGGAATTAAAATTTTATTTACGGGCGATTTAGAAAAGGAAGGCTGGGATTGGTTAATTGAGAATGATAAGACTTTTGTTAGTTATCTTGAAGACGGTTTAGATATATTAATTGCCCCACATCACGGACATAAATCGGGATTTCCTAAGCCGTTATTTGATGTTGTAGGTAATGTTAAGGTAGTTATTCATTCAAAAGGTAGTGAAGGAAATATTGAAGGAACTGACGTGGCAACTCAATATTCAAATTATTCTGATGGAATTATTTACAAAAACTTAAATGATGAAGATTGTTATTTTGGAAAAGTATTAACAACGAGAAGTAATGGGCATATCTTTATTGAATTTGCAAATAATAGTTTTAATGTTTATACAGTCAAAGCTTCATCAAATCACAAAAAAGTAAATTGTTGAAATAAACCCAGTGGCTAACAATGTATATAAGGCATTGGGCGATAAGTGGTTAAATTGAAACTTATGAACATAAATAAACGGCATAGTAAATTGAAAAGTTGGTGCAATAAAACGCCCAACGCCTCATATACTCACCGTTGGGACAGAATTCGCTTAGCCCAGAACATTGTGCGTCATGCAAAGAAACGAAATTACGAATATTAAAATAAGGAATAATAAATGCTTTTTAACTCTATAGATTTTGCAATATTTTTACCAATAGTATTTATATTATATTGGTTTATTGCTAATAAGAACT
This sequence comes from uncultured Hyphomicrobiales bacterium, assembly GCA_964581505.1. Lineage (GTDB taxonomy): Bacteria > Bacteroidota > Ignavibacteria > Kapaibacteriales > UBA2268 > CAZOOR01. The sequence continues at coordinate 30,284 of CAZOOR010000020.1, read as the reverse complement.
TGAAACTTCAAAACTTTTTGATAGTTGTTGCAAGTTATGTTTTTTATGGATGGTGGGATTGGAGATTTCTCTCATTAATTTTATTTAGTACAGTAGTTGATTATTTGGTTGGTCGTGGATTAGAAAAACAAAAAAATACGACAAAAAGAAAATTATTATTGTGGACAAGTATAACTGTTAATCTTGGTTTTTTAGGATTTTTTAAATACTACAATTTCTTTTTAGACAATTTTGTAGAAGCATTTAGTTTCTTTGGACATCCTATAAATCCACAAGGATTAAATATTATTTTACCTGTTGGTATTAGTTTTTATACCTTTCAAACATTGAGTTACAGTATTGATGTTTATAAACGAAAACTAGAACCTACAAAAGATTTTATTGCTTTTATGGCATTTGTTAGTTTTTTTCCTCAATTAGTTGCTGGACCAATTGAAAGAGCAACTCATTTGCTACCCCAATTTTACAAAAAGAGAACATTTGAATATAATAAAGCAGTTGATGGATTAAGACAAATATTATGGGGATTATTCAAAAAGATGGTAATTGCTGATAATGCAGCAGAAATAGCAAATCAAATTTTTAATAATTCGGCAAATTACGATGGAAGCACATTAGTTTTAGGAGCGTTATTTTTTACGTTTCAAATTTATGGTGACTTTTCTGGTTATTCAGATATTGCTATTGGAACATCAAGATTGTTCGGTTTTGACTTAATGCAAAATTTTAATTTCCCGTACTTCTCAAGAGATATTGCTGAATTTTGGAGGCGATGGCATATTTCTTTATCTACTTGGTTTAGAGACTATCTCTACATTCCATTAGGTGGTAGTCGTGGTGGAACTTGGATGAAAGTTAGAAATACTTTTATAATATTTATCGTTAGTGGTTTTTGGCACGGTGCAAATTGGACTTTTATTATCTGGGGTGCATTAAATGCTATTTATTTTTTACCATTACTTTTACTTGGGAAAAATAGAGTTAATACAGATACTGTTGCAGAAGGAAAATATTTGCCAGGTATCAAAGAATTTTTTCAAATGGGAATTACTTTTATTTTAACAGTATTGGCTTGGATTTTTTTTAGAGCAGAAAATATCGGGCACGCATTAAGTTATTTGTCAACTATCTTTTCCAAAACACTTTTCAATTTTCCAAATTTTCACGGAAAACCTCAAGCATTTACAACTTTAATTCTTATTGCAATATTTATCATTATAGAATGGTTTGGCAGAGAAAATCAATTTGCAATCGAAAAATTAGGATTTAAACGTAAAAGACTATATAGATGGCTATTTTATTACAGTATTATTGCTACAATAATTTGGTTTTCTGGAAACCAACAACAATTTATATATTTTCAATTTTAGGATAATTATGAAAAACTTTATAACTACAATCTTATATTTTCTATTGCCATTTTTATTAATGACATCAATGTTGGTTTTTATTGACCCTTATAATATTATAAAACAGGAAAAAAATGAAAAGTTGTTAAAACTAAAAAAACAAATATCCTACAAAAAAAATTATGCATTATACAAATTGCAAGAATATTATTTCAATCCTACAGAAATAATTATTTTAGGTGATTCTAGAGCAAATCATTTAAGTAGACATTCTTTTGATAGTATTAGCGGTGAGAAAGTAACAAATTTGGCATACGGCGATGGTACAATTCAAGAAATTGTAGAAACTTTTTGGATTATTAATAAAATGCATAAACTAAAAAAAGTTTATATAGGTATAAATTTCAATTTATATAATGCCCTGAATGTAAGAAATAATGTTAAAGCGGCTAATAAATTAAGAAATTCAATACCATCGTATCTTTTCAGTAGATATGTTATAGAATCTTCATTTCTAATAATAAAATCTTTAATAACAAGTAAAAATATCAACATAGAAAAACCACCATATTCAAGAGAGGAATTCTGGATACATCAACTAGAAATATCGGGACCAAATTTCTATAAAAATTACAAGTATCCTTCTAAATATTATAACGACTTGAAAAATATTTCTGCTTATTGTTCTTCCAATAATATTAAATTAATATTTTTTATTCCACCAACTCATTTTGACCTTCAAAAGAAAATTAAAGAATTCCATTTAGAGAAAGAAAATGAACAATTTAAAAAGGATTTAATATCATTTAATATGCCAATTTTTGATTTTAATTTCGAGAATTTAATGACTATTAATAAAGAAAACTTTGGAGACCCATTTCATTTTCGGGGAGAATATAAAAATATTATTATTGAAGTGATTTCAAATGATAAGGAAGCACGAACGCACAACAATGTATATAAGTCATTGGGCAACTGGTAGTTAAATTGATCTTTATGAATATAAATAAACGACATTGTGTATTGAAAAGTAGGAGCAATAAAATACCCGACGCCTCATATACTTGACCGTTTGTTGTAAAATCTAATACACATACACACCAACAATATATGTAAAAGTGGAATTATCCTGTTTGAAGTAGTTCGTAATATTTCTTAATCAAGCGTTGGCAGTACTTTGTGTAGCTAAGTTTTAATACTCTGTTCGGCTCACGGCTCGCCATTTTTTTACAATTTTAGCATCACCTGAGGGTTGTTCAATAGATTCGTACTTTAACTCGGAGTGGCGAGTTGCTAACAGCCGCTCCTCACTCCAGCTATCTCCAAAAGTGCGAGGAGGAAAGGCAAAAGACATAGATTCTTCGCCTGCGGCTCAGAATGACGAGCGAGTTATAATTTGCATAATGAGATTCCTGCTGTCGCAGGAATCTGTTTAGCCATATAATGAACTATGCTATAATGCGTGAACGGTGGGCGGTCTATTTTGTTCATGTTGGGGGGCGTATGTATATGTTTGTGAAAATGTAAAGTTTGAGACAGATTTCGGGTTAAAGTGTCTATATAATAAGGGCAAGAGCATTTTTAGGAAAAGTCATTAAATATATTTAAGTGTATAAAAATTAAGAAATTATTTTTTGCAATCTCATAGATGGTAATGGCATCTAGAGAGGATACGCCAAACAATTATGTAAATATTATCGGCAAGCTGAACGTTCAAAATTTATTATCAAATATTTATGAAGGAATAGCAATAATTAAAGAAGTTATTACAGTTCTGCAGTTGTAAAGAAATGATGCCTTTCTCTTATATTTTGCTTAATAGATTAATTAGTGGTAGCCTAACGAAAAAAAATATCCGATGTCATTAGCACGGAATTCATACTGTCAATTTCAAAATCCTTCCGTATGAATTGTATAATATTCTTGCATTATTCAATAATAGTTAATATTTTATAATTTTTTATTAAGATAATTATAGAAAATGAATATTAAAACGTTTCAAGTATTGCTCATCATTTCATTGCTGTTCCACGTAACGGCTTGTAATGATGCGTCTGAAACGTCAGAATTGCAAGTACAGGGTAATACGCAAGCTCGCATTACAAGCCTGTCGAAGAGCGAATTTGCTTATGGTGATACTCTATCAATTTTCGGAAAAGATTTCGGCAACGAACAAAATGATTATTATTTGGAATTAACAGGAGTTTCTAATTCAGATATTAATTATTTATCTTGGAACGATACGGTTATTACAATAGTTGTACCGCAGGGTGCTGAGAATGGCAATGTATTAATCAAGAAAAATGTTAGTAATCCTTATAAATACAAGGTTAATAAACCTCTTTGGATACAAATTATTGAGTTACTAATTAAAATATCTCTCTTTGTGTCGCTAATATATATATATTTAAAAATCAATAAACTTTGGAAACGTAAGCACTATCGCGAGGTTGCCGAATCTCAATCGCTTGCAGGTCTGACGATTTACATCTTAAATTGTATTCTGTGGGTGATTTATTATATCTTTATCGAAGAAGATATTAATAGTATGTTCGATACAACTATATACATATTCGAGGGTTCGATACTATTTCTTATTGGTACTGGTATTTTTGTTAAAGGGCAGAGACGCACAGGGCTATGGAAATTAATCAGGCAGTCCCTACGATTAGAAAGAAAAGAAGCGGATTACCTGCTAAAAAAATTCTTCAAACCCAAACATGCTGATATTATTATCAATATTCTGCATCAACTTGCAATGATTGATGATGAGCTTGATGCTCGCGAATTAAAGATTATTACTATGTTTGCTAAAGAATGGAATATTGACTATTCAGCCGCTCAATTAAACAAAGAGCGACTGGACGGTACAGAGAATAATTATATACGTCTGCGCAAGAGTGTGCTTGATTATTTGCAACAAGAGCCACCGGTAGAGCAGGTTGCACAGCTGAAGGATTTAATTGATGAACTAATAAAAGCTGACGATAAAGTAACAAAAGAGGAAGAATTGATTTCATCGGAAATACTTCCTTTAATTGAGAATTATTTAATAAAAGAAGACAAAATCAAGAAGTTCCATGTTATCATTGTCCCCCAACATCCCGAACATGAGGGCAAAATCAGAGAATTGATGCCTATGTCTGTAAAAATCAGGACCTCGGGTGGTACAGCATATTCAATCGGTACATTTTACTCATTTAAATATGCAGATATGATTTGTCAACAATTCAGGAAACATAATTTGTTTACGATTGTTCATACATTGGAAGATGATGAAAATATTGATGTGGAATAATAAATTTCAAGATTGGACTTCAATATACGTGAATTGAATATCAGGAATTATTTTTTAATTAAAATTTGGAGAAATTATATGAAAAAACACTTAATTCTGCTTTTAATAATAAGCATTGCATTGATTTCCGCTTGCGGTCAACAGGGTGGCAATAATATTGTAATCAAGAAAAATCCCCCCCCACCGGCAACTTGGGATGATTCGCTCAGTTATTATATTGGTAGTCTTGTCGGCGAAAGCCTTGCCGCTGATTCGTTAAAAATAAATTACGATTATTATATCAAAGCAATTGAAGACAAGAAAAATGGTGGTGAACCTCTCCTGAAAGATGAGGTTGTAAAGAAAATTGGAATGGCTTTTCAGGAATTTATGACTAAGAGACAAGCCGAAAAACAAAAAGCAGAACAAGAGAAAATGGAAAAAGACGGTGCTGTAAATCTTGAAAAATCCAAGAAATTTTTAGCTGAAAATAAGACAAAACCCGGTGTTATTACAACAGCCTCGGGTATGCAGTACAAGGTACTGAAAGAAGGCAACGGTAAAAAACCCGTAAAGGACGATTTAATTTCTTTCCATATGAAAGCGTATGATATGGATGGGAAAAAGTTTGATGACTCTTACGAAAGAGGTAAACCTATTCAATTACCAATTCAGGAAGGGCTTTTACCGGGTTGGTTGGAAGCATTTAAAATGATGAAAACCGGTTCAAAATGGAAAGTTTGGTTGCCACCTAATCTTGCTTTTGGCGAAAAAGGACTTCCGGGACAAATCCCTCCACAGTATGTTACATATTATGAGTTTGAACTAATCAGCATTGATGGCAAACAGCCGCCTCCGGCAAATTTGAATCAACAAGGCGGTATGCAACCACCTCCGGGCGGAATGCACTAATTAGAAATATATAAAAAAGAGGCTGTCCAAAATGAACAGCCTCTTTTTTATTAATAATATACCGCACCCTGAAGTATGCGGTTATGTAGTAAAATTTCTACACTTTCCATACATTTACATATTGCTTTTCAAAGAACGTGGAGTGAGCGAACACTCGTTTGCAATATAATGGAATTGAGATGTGGCGACAAGAAAACTGTTTTAAAATTATTTTGAATGGAACAGCCACTCCGCCAAACCCGAAATATCAATTCTAATTAAATTATCATTCCGCACTTGACGCGGTATCTCTCCTTGTCCGTTGAGATACCTACTTCAGCAGGAATGACAGTGATGCGAAAAATACGACACCACTCTGTCCTTAAAAAAGAGAGGAAAGAAAGGCAAATACATTTTTCTAACCGCATCTGGGTTGGTACCATTATATTCGGCTATAATTCCCATACTTTTCTGTTAATCTTTTAGAGTTTGACAGATTCAGAAGGGAATATTTGAATAAAAAAAAGCCGCCCGAAAAGGACGGCTGTCTAAATACACCATAGATAAAAACGGGAGTTATTCCATTTCCATAGTTGCTCTATGCTGGCGTCTGGCGGCTTTTAGTCTCGCCATTCTTTTTTCGATTGAGGGTTTCATATAAGCAGTTCTCTTTTTGAATTCTCGCAAAGTACCACTGCGTTCATATTTCTTTTTGAAACGTCTCAATGCTCTGTCAATGTTTTCATTGGATTGAAGCGTAACGCCTATCAACTATTTCACCACCTTCCGCTTTTTTCTATATAGTTTAACAAATTATATTTGTAGATTTTCAATAAGTCTTTTTTCAGAATTTTTTTCAAACTGCACCAATATTGCTTTACCACCGGTGCTGGTAACTTCCTTTGCACGAACAATACCGACATCGTCCCAAATCTTATGATAAATGACGTCCCCGATATCGTATTCTTCAGCCGGAGAATATTTGCGAGCATCTTCGGGAGTAACGTGAATGATAGCTCTTGATTTATCCTGCTCGGCTTCAATAGTATCTAGGTTGATTAGCTGTGAATGACGGCTACGCGTACATCTTGCCCACTGCTGACGTCCCTGTTCCGTTTCTATCGGTTCGCCTATTAACTCGTGCTTTGTTTCTCTCATTAAGAAAGGTGAGTAGAGTGTAATATATTTTGCTCTTCTTGACCTTTTTTTTCCTGCCATAATCTTACTTAATAGTTATAGAACAATTTTTAGGATTACAAAATTACGAATTTTTTCAAATATTTCCAAATCCATAAATTTAAACGATTTATGTTGCTTATTTCAATATTTCCTTGAATTTGCTTATCAATGGTATTGGTGTGGGGTCTTCACTATTGAATATTGCAAGGAAATAGCTTAGCCAATCTCCGAGATAAATCAGGTCGAACATCCGGGTGAGATTGCCTTTGGCAGTGCTTTCCACATTGATTACTTGTTTTACTTTTTCACCCAATAATAATTCGACTGCATTCATTCGTTTAATGATTTTATCACTATCCTTAATATGCCGCAATAATAATAAAGAGAAATTATTAAGCGTTTTTTGCGGATTACTCCAAGAGTTAATCTCATTATGATTCATTTCCGGCAAGATATTGCCGAAAGCAATATTCTTTGCATTTTCTTGCATCTGCGCCCGCCAGCGTAGGTTCACCGTATTCAATCTGCCGGAAGAATAAACAATAGGTATTGTATTAACAATACTTTTTGCGATTCTATATGCAGGATTGCTTTCATCAGACTGAGAGTATAGGACGGATTTTTCTTTGAGAATACTTAATGTATTGTCAATCTCATTATTTATAGTTTGCTTTGTACTTTGTGTAATGTCTGCTGATTTTTGTAAAATTTTCAGCAAGGTGAAAAATGAATAGCCCAAAGCACAGCGAGGCATTAGTCCGCTTGGGATTAAGACTTTCGTAAAATTATTCTTGTCTGCTATATCAGCGAGCAATCCGCCGGTTGTTATACACAGAATATTTTTTGAAATATTTGTAGCGGAGTTGAGAGCGGATATAGTTTCCTCTGTTCCGCCCGAATATGAGCTTGCAATAATACCGGTATTCCTATTGATATATCCGGGAATATTATAATCACGATTTACGGAAATACGGATATGCGACAATCCTTCTGTTGTAGCAAAATAATTAGAAAGTATATCGCCACCAATAGCCGAACCACCCATTCCGAGAACGAGGAAATCGTTTGTCGGTTTCATTGCAGGTGAGTGTTCGCCTATGTTGATTGCTTCGGCTATTTGCTCTGGGAAGTCAAGCAATACTTTGTACATATTGCTTTTATCAATTTTCTTTATGTCATTTTCGGTTATCTTGTTCATAGTCATATTTATTTAATTTGATATATTTTAATCATATTTTCGGGGAGTAATTTTCCGGCAGATAGTCCGGCAACAAAAATAATGTAATCCCCATTATCAATAAAATCATATTCGAGCAGATATTTTGATGCTTCCTCATAGATATTGCTATTCTCATCGGAATTATCCGCAGTGTTAGGGAGCACACCGCGAACAATCGAAAAGAAGCGTGCCGCTTCGATATTACGTGTAAATGCAACTACCGGTTGCGCCGGCTTGAATTTTGAAATATTCATTGCGGTATAGCCCGAACTCGTAATAGTAACAATTGCTTTTGCTCCGATTTTGTCGGCCAGAACGCAGGCAGACCTGCCAAGCGACTCGCTTAATATAAATTCACTATGATATTCTTTATTATATCCACCCTGAATGCTCATATACTTATCCTCGACCGTTTGAATAATCTTATCCATATACTCAACTACATCAAAAGGATAATTACCTACACTTGTTTCGCCGCTAAGCATAACGCAATCTCCACCATCAATAACCGCATTGGCAACATCACTTGCTTCGGCACGTGTAGGGCGGGGATTATTAATCATAGATTCGAGCATCTGCGTTGCAATAATTACAGGCTTGCCATAATAATTGCATTTCTTGATTATCTCTTTCTGCAACACAGGTACTTGCTCTGCGGGCATTTCGAGTCCCAGGTCGCCCCGAGCAATCATAATAGCATCGGATTCATTTACAATATCAACAATATCCTCTACTCCCTCGTAACGTTCGATTTTTGAAATAATGGGAACTATGCGTCCGAGAACTTTCATCATAGCACGCAATTCAATTACGTCCATTTCGGAGCGTACAAATGACAAAGCGACCATATCAACACCGGCTTCGAGACCGAATTTCAAGTCGTCAATATCTTTTTTGCTCAACGATGGTGCCTCACTGGAAACTCCGGGGGTAATAATACCTTTATGGTTTTTTAGCACACCACCCTTAATGACTTTTGTGTATATATTTTTTTTATCAACACTGATTACATTTAAAATCAAATATCCGTCATCAAGCAAAATAGTGTTGTCGGCTTTTACTTCATTAATCAGATTTTTATAGGAAGTACCGACTTGTTTTTCAGTGCCGAGTTCCATCTCGTCCACAGTAATAATAAAATCCGCCCCGTCCTGCAAAATAACACCACCGTCCTTGACTTTTCCGGTGCGGATTTTCGGACCTTGTAAATCCTGAATAATGCTAATCACATGTCCGGTAATTTTCGCCGCCTTACGAATATCTTTGATTGTCTGCAAGTGTGTGTCGTGAGTGCCGTGTGAAAAATTCAGACGGGCGGCATTCATTCCTTTATTGATTAATTTAACTAAATTATCAACACCGGTGGTTGCCGGTCCGATTGTGCATAATATTTTTGTTTTTCTCATATTTCCTTGTAATAATAAAATTATTTATAATTTTTCGGGTACTCGAAGAAACGAAGTTTACCTTTTCCCGATTCAATATGAAGCCAATCATTAATATCGAAATCAATGGCGAAACACCCTGCTGTGGGAATATGCTCGGAAAACTGCGACACAAATTGCGAAGCAAGAATCGTAATCTCGGGATTATGCCCAAATAGCAAAACAGTATCATATTTATTGTTGGCTTCATTGATGATATTGATATAATCACGTATTCCGCCATTATAGATTTCGGTTAAGGCATTGAACCTGTCATCGTTAATACCAAAATGCTTTGCAAAAAAACGGGCTGTTGTCTGCGCTCTGTTGGCGGCACTTGTGAAAATACAATCGGGTTTAATGCCGAGTTCAGCAATAATGCCTGCCATAAGCGGTGCATCGTTCATACCTCTTTTATTGAGCGGGCGGTCAAAATCACTCAGCATAGAATTACCCCAATCGGATTTTGCATGTCGTACAAGGACAAGTGTCTTCATATTATTTTCGTATTAGTTTTCGATTTTGTTTTTTAATAATTCTTTTTCAGTATTAATAATAGTCCAGACTTGGCGTGCCTTTTCTGGTCTTTTTCTTTTCAAATACGCATCACTTAATAGTATTCCGAACTCGGTTCTAATACTGTCTCTCTTCGCCGGTTCAATAATTTGCAACCATGCGTGTTGATTAAACATAATTTTCAACTTGTTAATAACTCTTTGCGGATGTTTGGCGGAATCAAGAGCCGCTAAATTAAGACGATGCCTAATAAGAGCAAAAACATTAAATTTTTTATTAGTATCCTTACGGTGGTTCTTATTTAATCCCTCAATTTTATTCTTCAGAGATTCTACAACATTTTCGTTAGTAAAATCATACACCTTGAATTTTGTGTACATCGGTGGTCTGATTTTAACTATGACCGCATCGAGACCACGGGGAAAACCGTTTGCTTCCAATTTGTCAATAATATCTTTTACAACAGATGTAGTTAAATTTGTTTCTAATACTGCAAGTGCGGCACGAATCATAAATTCGCCGGATATACCCTTGGCTTTATTAAAATGGCGTAGTAAAAGTTGCCTGATAAATTGCCCTTGATTGTAACTTCTCTGATAATCCGCTCCACCCAAGCCTTTGCGAGAACGAAGAACCTGCAATGTGGAACGAGTATCCTTATACCCGAAAAATTCCAGAATGCCCATCACTTGCGAAAATCCTGCTTCAACATAATAATGAATTCTATCTACCCGAGCGATGCGAGCCAACTCCCTATGATATGCTCTTCTTCCTCTGACAGCACGTACAATTGTCAATTTATTTTGGGCGCTTGTGTCGTCAAGTCCGGCATCGGCAGGAGTATCTCGAGGAACTGATATAATTTCAATTTTACCGCTATCAAGTAGGAATGAAATTACATGATTTGCATCTGCGTGATTTGAACGTGTGCCGAGCCGGCTGTCCAAACCGGTAACAGCAATATTAATACGCCGTCCGGTATAAATAAAACGAACGGGACGCCCTGCTTTCTTATCTATATTATGGGGGACATTTATTACATTCGGCTTGCTGACAATAACTACTCTTTCATTAGTATCTGTCGTATCGGTAGCGGCTTTGATAAAATTCTTTTGTCGTTGTTTATGACGTTTTACCAGTTCTACGGTATCGATTTTAATCTGTTCGGAAGATTTAGGTTCATTTTGAAATAAATAATAGTAAGCACCTGCGACTATTATAAGCAGGAACAGGAAGGGCAAAAAGCAACCTGATTTTTTTTTCTTTTTATTTCGTGCTACCATAATGCAATACTATCCAATTCAAAAAAATGTAAATTAACACAAATATATAATGTATCAAAAATAATAACTTAAAAAATTTCAGATAATAAAATGTTTTTTATTATCAATCGTATAAGAATTTAAATTTAGTAATAATTAGAGAATATATATACAATTTATATCACGCTTTTTTTATTAAATAACGGTTCTAAACCAAATGATAGAAGTAGAAAATCTTATTTTCGATTATCCGGGCGTAAGGGCGCTTGATGATATTTCATTTACTATACCCGAAGGTTCAATTACTGCACTTGTCGGACCCAATGGAAGTGGTAAAACGACACTATTTAAATGTATCGCAACATTGCAAACACCTTATCAAGGTAGAATATTTATTAACGGGAATGATGTCCTGAATAATCCTGTTGCTCTGAAGAAAGACCTTGGTTTTCTTCAGGATTTCTTCGGACTATACAATAAGCTAACCATAGAACAGGTATTGACATATTTTGCACTTGCTTATAAAATCCCCAAAGATGATATATCGGCAAGAATAGATGAACTGCTTGATAAATTACAATTACCAAATAAGAAAACGAAAATAATTAAACTATCGCGCGGAATGAGACAGAGGGTAGCCATCGCTCAGACAATTGTGCATAATCCAAAGCTCCTACTGCTTGATGAACCTGCATCGGGTCTTGACCCCGAAGCACGGATATTACTTGGTGAACTATTCAAAGAACTAAATGCTATGGGTATGACAATTGTTGTTTCTTCTCATATACTAGCAGAACTCGACCGCTATGCCAGCGATATTCTGATAATACAAAAAGGAAAAATAGTTAGTCATGAATCTGTTAAGAACAGCAATACCGATACCGGTGAACGGATTATTGAATTTTCAATAACTGACTATGTACCTGAATTAGAGGAAAGAATTAAAGCATTTGATGCGGTAGGTGATTGCATAATTGAAGAAAAGAGTGTAACCGTACAGTTTAATGGAGATGAACAAGAACAAAGCGAATTTCTAAAGCATTTGCTCGCACATAATATTCCAGTTATAAGTTTCAGAGAAAAAGAGATAGATATGCAGGAACACTATTTAAGCATACTATCCAAAGGAGGCAAATAATGTATATCAATCCGGCAAATCCCGAACTGAGCAGAAATATTTGGCAGGAGTTCACATTGAGCAGATTAATCGTAATGCCTATTATTTTGGCAATACTATTTATCGCAATGCTGGCAATTGGTGGAGTTTATCATCTTAGCATTATATTATTTACGATTTTGGCAAATATTTACGGAACAAAACTTGCCACCGAAAGCATTGTTTCGGAATTGAATGAACGGACTTGGGATAATCAGCGTTTAACATTGAGTAGTCCGCTTTCTATGGCTATCGGTAAACTTTTCGGTAGTACTGCTTTTGCTTGGTACGGCGCATTAATTACTCTTTTTGTATATTTTATTGCCGCAATATCCGAAGATAATTTTATTACAAGTCTCAGGTTTGGTATTTGGAGTTTGTTCTTTGCACTATTCATTCAGGTAAGCGCAATGATTTTGGCAACAATGGGGTTGAGGAAAAATAGAACTAAACATAAGATTTCATGGTTTTTCTATTTTCTAATAGCTGTTGCTATTTCATGGGAAGTGCGGGCGATTGTCTCAGCGTTCTATTTTTCCAATATGAATGAGTCCCTACTACATATAGATACAATCTATTGGTATTTTATTGGTTTTGATGCTATTGATTTTGCAATAGGTGGTACAATTATCTTTGTATTATGGGCGATATACGGTTTGAAAAATCTGATTAGATTAGAGTTCAATTTTCGGAATAAATCAACGGCTTGGATTGCCTTTTTAATATTTTTAACTGTATTTTTTCTCGGTTTTAATTTTGGCATAAAAGAAATGTCGAACGAGTTATTAACTATATCTCGAAATCTCCCAATATTTTCGTTTAATTCAGTAATTATTCCATACATATTTTTTGCTCCTGTACTCATTTCTTTAAATTATTATCTAATATTCAGTGAGAAGCATAGTGTAATTAAATATAAGAAAATACTTCAATTATACAAAGAACATAATTTTAAAGAATTATCATATATTACTCCATTATGGCTTACTACTTGTATCTTCGTTTCGATTGTAACAATATTAATGCAAATTATTTCTTTGGTATATTTTTCTTTTGCACCAGATGCAAACGGATTAGCCGGTTTATTTCTTCCAATTAGTATTCTCTTGTTTCTATTTCGTGATTTTGCAATAGTATTGTTTTTTAATTTTTCCGGTTCAATCAAACGTCCCGAGATAGGAGCGTTGATAACGTTTTTCATTTTAAATTTTGTAATTCCGATAATAGTAGCTGTAACAATTAATCCTGCGGCTGTTTCTCTCTTTACAGCATTTAATAAGGATTTCACATTTATCACTATGATTAGTGCGCTTTTACAAGCAAGTGCCGCAATAATATTAATGAATAAGACATATAAAACACAAGCGGTTGAACAAAGTATTTTGGAATAATTATGAAGTTGATAATTTTTTTGTAACATTTTATCGGGTTTATGTGTTATTATGTATGAAATAATTGTAGAATTATTTGGAAAATGAATTTCAAATTAATATATTTGTGATGATGAAGAAGAGATATATCATATTGCTATTGTTTGCGTTTACTTTTTTGGCAATTGCTCAGAATACAATTCTGAGTTCATTCACGGCAAAATCCGACAATAAAAATGTTACTCTACGATGGAGTACAAGAGACGAAGCCAATATTTCCCATTTCGAAATTGAACGTGCCTATATCAATGGTAGCTTCAAATATCTGTCAATGGAAAAGGCACATGGTTTTGCTTCTTCATATTCATTCACAGATGATAATGTTTTCAATAAAAAAGATGCTCAGGGGCATACATTATCCTCAAATAATTTTATGTACAGAATAAAAATAATCAAAAAGAACAACAAATTCGAGTACTCCGACAATGTAAGTGTCGTTCATAAAATTAGCAGTATTCAAAAAACATGGGGAATGATTAAGGAAATGTTCCGCTAAATATAGTTGCTCACAACTTTTGATATTATTCCTATCTTTTCAATCCATTTATTTATTATATTTGTAATATGATTTCAAGAGTATTGTTTATCATATTGTTTTTCTTTGCCGAGTCGCTATTTTTAATGGCGGAGATGGATAGAGCTGACGAAAGATTCGGCAGTAAATGCGGAACATTTTTACCGCATAATGAAAAAATTGCAAGCAATAGAGCTTTAGCGAAAATCAATGATAATGGGCGTCCGGAATTGCAAAAATCTTATGCTTCTTCATCGGGGCGATTCCTTATTCATTATGATATTATCGGTAATAATGCTGTAAACCTAATAGATAATAATCGCAATGGTATCCCCGATTATATTGATTCGGTCTGCTTTTATTTTAATTATGTACACAAGATTGAAGTCGAAGAACTCCATTATCTATGTCCTGCGTCAGACAAAGGCTTGGGCGGTTCAAATGCTTTTGATGTTTATGTCCTGAATATTGGCAAGGGTAATCTTAACCAAAAGGGTCTCTATGGCTATACTGTTGCAGAAACAAAATTACCCGGTGGAATAAAAAACAGACCCCGACACAGCGCATATATAGTAATTGATAATGATTACAGCCGGCGAGATTCTTCATACTCCAATGCACACAAAAAATATGCTACTTTTCGTGATACGAGTTGGCTTGGTATGAAAATCACAATTGCTCACGAATATCATCACGCAGTTCAGTTTATGTATGGTGAGGACGCAAAAGCACCTTCAATCAACGAGATGACAAGTACTTGGTTCGAGTACAGACTATTCCCGGAAACAAATGACTATATGCAATATGTGGAATATCTTTTTAAACATCCCGATAAATATACTTTCGGTAATGGCGTTTCAACTTCGGGATATTTGTACGGAATTTTCGGGCAATATGTATATAAGAAATTCGGCGATAATCTACTCCGACGAATGTGGGAAATAATTGCAACAGGTGTACAGAGTTATGAAGCATTGAACAAAGCATTTATTGAAAGGGAAACAACACTTGCAATTAAATGGTGCGAATTTATGGAATGGTTGTATTATACCAATGAGCGCTCTAAACCTGAGTTCGGATTTGACCATGCCTCTGATTTTCCGCTTATGTCTTATTATAAAGATGTTGATTTTACCGAGCCTTCATATCTTTCGAGCGGTTGGCTATTGTCCTATGAATTCCGTTTCTATCGGATTACTTTAAATAAGGGGAGTACTAAAATTACTCCTGCGAGCTTTGATGTTATTATAACAAATACTAATATTAAATCTGCAATATTCCAATCCGAGTATCAAATGCCCTATATGTTAAAAGTAGTATCTAAGCCGATGCAAGATTATAAATCAATCGGACGCACGGGATACTACTATATTATTGAGCAAGAGAAAGGAAATATCTGCGAAAAATCCATAAGCACCGAAGGTATTATTACGCAAGCAATTTGTTATGCTTTTCCGAATCCATTTGTTTTGTCCCGAGATAATACAATTTACTTTCCTGCACCACACGATGCAATCTACGGTACAAATGTTGAATTGCTTTTGCTCAACAGCGAATTGCAAGAAATTTATCGGGGACAACATATTGTTAATACTCGTGGTAACAAACTGATTATCGAACTAAATTCCCATATACTAAATAATTTCGGTAGTGGGATATATATATTTAAGGTGGCAAGCACAAGTAGTGAATGCAGAGGTAAAATTGCAATTATTAATTCCGAATAAATTATGAAGAAATTTGAATTAATTGGGAACAAATTAAGTATTAGATTTGTACGGAGAAGAAATATTTTCTCCGATGTAAGTATTTCCGTTAGTAATTCCGAAATTGTTGGCATAGCCGGAACAAATGGTTCGGGTAAGACAACCCTACTGAAAGTCCTCTCCGGTATTTTGCGACCGACAACCGGTGAACTTTCTTTTTCAATTGATACAAAGAGTATTAATCGAGATGAAATTGCGGCTCATATTGGATTTGTTTCACCATATCTGACCCTTTATGAAGAATTTACTCCTATGGAACATCTTCACCTATTTTCAAAATTAAAAGGTCTAGGATTCGACAGAAGGCAAGCAGATGAATTAATGCAGACTTTCAATCTACACAAGAGACGTAATGATTTAATAAAGACATTTTCATCCGGAATGAAGCAAAGAGTTAAATATATGATAGCAATGCAATCGCACCCCGAAATTTTCTTTCTTGACGAACCGTTCACTAATTTGGATACAGCCGGCATTGACTCCGTTAAGGCAATCATTCAAAGCCATATTGATATAGGGGGTGGAGTGATTATTGCCTCCAACGACGAACGCGAAAAAGCACTATGCTCCCGTTTTACTTTATTAGAGAATTAAGACTTGGTAATTAGCTCCGCAACAATGTTAGATGTACTAATATTTTCGGCTTCCGCATTGAAATTGGTAACAATTCTATGGCGTAGGACGGAATTAGCTACTGCTTTTACATCATCAATGTCCGGTGAAAAACGTCCGCTCAGAGCGGCACGTGATTTTGCCCCGAGAATAAGATATTGACTGGCTCGCGGTCCTGCACCGTAACTGATAAAGTCCTTTACAATTTGATGTGATGCAGTTTCCGGTCGTGTGGAACGAACAAGATTTACGGCATATTTAATTACATTATCGGCAACCGGCACTTCCCTTACAAGTTGCTGGAAAGCAATAATTTCATCTGTTGCAATAATTTTATTGATTTTCGGAACATTAGCCGAAGTAGTCGATTTTACAATATCCTGCTCTTCCGTTTCAGATGGATAGTCGAGCCATAAATTAAACATAAACCTATCAAGCTGTGCTTCGGGCAGTGGATATGTTCCTTCCTGCTCAATCGGATTTTGAGTAGCAAGGACAAAGAATGGTTCTTCCAGAACATAGGGATTGCCAGCGGCTGTAACCACATGCTCCTGCATAGCCTCGAGCAAGGCAGACTGAGTTTTAGGTGGTGTTCTGTTGATTTCATCAGCAAGGATAATATTGGCAAAAACAGGACCTTTAATAAATTTGAATTGTTTTTGTCCGGTTGATATATTTTCTTCAATAATTTCTGTTCCCGTTATATCGCTAGGCATCAGGTCGGGAGTAAATTGTATTCTGCTAAACCTCAAATCCATAGTATCGGCAAGGGTTTTGATGAGCAGAGTCTTAGCAAGTCCCGGAACACCAACCAGCAAGCAGTGTCCCTTTGCAAAAAGTGAAATCAGTAACTGCTCGACAATATCGTTCTGCCCGATGATTACTTTTGCGATTTCGTTTTTTACATTATTGATTGATTCTTTTAGATGTTCAATTCTTTGTTTATCGTTCATTATCTGATATAAATAAGATTAATTATAAAAAGCACTTTCATTATGACGCATTATATTATTCAAAATTTGAAAAATATTTGTGCAGTGTGTAATATTTTTCAAAAAATCGCAAAAATGGAAAAATACATATAATTCTTTTAACCATAAGTTTTTACAAGTTTTCTAACGAATAGAGTAAATAATATAAAAGTAAATTATATTAAAATTTATTTTGACAATTAAGTAAAAATTATTAGATTAACAGTGCGCTAGATACTTAACGAATAACAAAATAACAGTCTGTTAATAAAAATCAATATAATCCTAACGGTTAAAGCATAGCTTAACGGACATAGAGCAATAAGAATACGTATAATATAATTAAATTTCAATAATATTGTGGCGACATATTTAATTGTTGTTTTTTGTTAAACTTAATCAGGGTTCATATATGAAAAAGTTGCTTAAATGTATTTCCTAAACGGGGGAGAGAAAACCACACTTCCCCGTCTAATTGCATTCGCCCATCGCTCATCACTTTAAATGTTTTTGTTAAATAATCGACAAAGCGTTATGAAAATATTTACAACTCTTATACTAATTCTAATGCTCGGAGTCAGTTCGCTGTATTCAGCCGACAAGGTTATTACGGGAAAAGTTACTTCCGAGAAAGGCAAACCGCTTGTAGGTGTTACAGTTTCTGTCAAAGGTACGTCTTATGGTACGGTTACCAAATCGGGCGGCGTTTATACTGTAACAGTTCCGAGCAGTGCTAACAAACTTGTTTTTAGATTCGTAGGAATGAAAACGAAAGTAGTTTCTATCGGAGATGAAAACGTGATTAATATTCAATTAATGGACGATGCGGTACTAACCGATGAAGTTGTCGTTACAGCAATCGGTATGGAACGCGAGAAAAAATCACTCGGCTATTCTATCGAAGAATTTAAAAGTTCACAAATCGAGGATTCTAAAACTACCAATATTTTGAATGCACTATCCGGCAAAGTAGCCGGTGTTAATGTCATCAATTCTTCAGGTGTACCGGGTGGTTCTTCATTCATTACTATTCGCGGTATATCTTCAATAACAGGACAAAATCAACCATTGTTTGTCATAGACGGTATTCCTATTGACAATTCGCAAACTTATTCCGGCAATCCTGATGACGGCAGTAATAACCTTCTTAATGGTGTTGCTTATTCCAATCGTGCTATTGATTTGGCACCTGAGGATATTGCATCAATGACCATTCTTAAAGGTCCTGCCGCAACTGCACTTTACGGTATTCGCGCCGCAAGCGGTGCTGTTATTATTACTACCAAGAGAGGTAGAATAGGTGGAGCCGGTAATGGTATCAATGTAACCGCAGGTTTCAGCTACGGACTTGAGCAGGTTAATAAACTTCCTGAACTACAAAATAGATTTGTTCAGGGTATCCCAGTGAGATGGGAAACGAAGAATACAAAAGATACAGGAAACGTATGGTATAGTCCTGGAACTGGTTTATCGTTATCTTGGGGACCAAATATTGATTCACTTTACTGGGACGGCAAATTTGATAAATATGATAAACATGGTCATATAGTAGGTAAGTCAAGCGCTGATGCCAAAACTAAATTCGTTCCTTATGATAATGTAGCGGATTTCTTCCAGACAGGTAGAACCTTGAATACAAATATTGGAATGACCGGTGCTAATGAATTTGGTTCATTCTATTTTTCGATTGCCAATAATAAGACATTGGGCGGTGTGGTTCCATTATCAAAGTTCGAGAGAACATCTTTGCGCTTGAATGCCGATGCAAAAATCGCTTCGTTCTTGAAAGCATCTGTCAATTTGAATTACACAAAATCAGGTGGTAGAAGAATACAGCAGGGTTCAAACTTATCGGGTGTGATGCTCGGTTTGTTGAGAACTCCAATTTCTTTCGATAATTCTAATGGTTTTGGTAAAGACGGTGCAAATAATGAAGCGGCATATATGTTCCTACCCCAAAGAACACAGAGAACATATCGCGGAGAAACAGGAGATGGAAATGCCAGATATGACAATCCATTATGGACGGTAAATATGAATCCGTTTACAGATAATGTTAATAGGTTTATCGGAAGTTTCCAACTGGATTTCTATCTAAATTCCAATTGGTCATTTATCACAAGAACCGGTATTGACCATTATTCCGATGTACGTGAACAGAGATTTGCAATACATTCTAATCAATTTTTAAATGGACAGATTGGACTAGATAACATATTCAATACTGATTTCAATATGGATAACATATTAACCGCCGATTATGATTTAACGCGTAATTGGAATATGAAACTCAATTTGGGACAAAACTTATATCAATCAGTTAGCCAAAGTTTCTATATTCAAGGCGATGAATTAGTTATACCTGAGTTTTATCATATTTCTAACACATCAAGTCAATTAGTTAGAAATGGATATGGTAAGCTAAGAAGAATGGCATATTACGGAGATTTGACATTCAACTACAAAGGTTGGTTATACTTAAATGGAGCAATTAGAAACGAATGGTCAACTTCATTGCCCAAGGATAATAATTCATTTATGTTCGGAACTGTGAATGCAAGCTGGATTTTTACCGAAGCATTTGAGAATGTATTTAAAAATTCTGTTATTTCCTTTGGTAAATTCAGAGCGAACTATGCTGTGGTAGGTAAAGATGCTCCGATTTATTCGACCATTACACCTTATGTACAAGCCAGTTATAGCGATGGTTGGACTAATGGTGTTTCTTTCCCGTTCAACGGACAGGTTGGTTTTGTTAAGGGTGATGTACTCGGAAACAATCTTTTATCGCCCGAAATAACAAAATCTTGGGAAGTCGGTTTAGCATTGAATTTCTTCGACAATCGTATGGGATTTGATGTTACATATTACAATTCCGTTGGATACGACCAAATTTTCTCTATACCTATATCAACAACATCGGGATATTTCAGGCAGGTCAAAAATGCAGGACAAATTTCCAATAAAGGTATTGAATTACTATTCAACATTACTCCTGTCAGAAGCAATGACTTCCAGTGGGATATAGCCGTGAACTATACAAAAAATACAAACAATGTAGATAAACTTGCTCCGAATGTTGATAATGTATTTATCGGTGGATTTTCAGGTGCCTCTATTCGTGCGGTTGCCGGCATGCCTTATGGTACCATTTTTGGTGGTGGTTGGGTACGTGATGAAAACGGAAATATTGTTATCCAAGATACGGCGGCTGATGATAGTAAGAATGGTTATCCTATAATAAGTAATAAAGAGATAGCATTTGGTACCTTCCTGCCGGATTGGACTATGGGTATCAATAATTCATTTAATGTTTATGGCGTTAGATTCTCGTTCTTATTCGATATTCGCCAAGGCGGTATTATGTGGAACGGCACCAAAGGTGCTTTAACATACTTTGGCAGAAGCAAGCTGACGGAAGACAGAGGAAAAGCGAAAGTCTTCAAAGGTGTAAAAGCAAGTAATCACGGACAGGCTAATGATATCACCGTACATCCCGATGCCGAATGGTATAGAGGAAACGGCGGTGGATTTAGTAATAATTCGGAAGACTTTGTTGAAGAAACAAACTGGATAAGACTTCGTGAAGTTTCATTTGCTTATACATTTGCCAGAAATTTCTTTGGTACTGCATACTTCCCTGAGATTACACTCTCTTTCACAGCACGTAATCTTTGGTTAAGTACGGATTATACGGGTATAGACCCGGAGACAAGCTTGACGGGTGCATCGAATTCGCAAGGTATGGATTATTTCCAAATGCCTAATGTGAAATCATTCATATTCGGTGTAAACTTTAACTTCTAATTTGCTAAGTCGGAGTTATTTTAATAATTATTTTGTTAATAAATAAGAAAAATTAATATGAAAACTAAAATATTATCATTAACGGCTTTGATGGCACTGATAATTATGGTTTCCGGCTGCAATTGGGTAGATTCAAATATTAATGTTGATCCAACGGCACCGGCAGAAGCACCATATAGTACTATTTTGCCAACAACACAGGTGGGTATGGCTTATATTTTCGGAGGCGATTATTATAGGTTTACCAGCCTGTTCACACAACATCATCTCGGCACAGCCCGACAACACGAGAGCTTGTATAATTATGAGTTAGTAGAATCCGACCTTCCGAATGCTTGGAACAATATGTATTCGGGTCCATTAATGGATTTGGACTTTTTGATAAAAGATGGAAAGAAAAAAGGTTGCAACTATTATGTCGGTATTGCTATGATAATGACAGCAGTAGGTCTGGGGAATACTTCGGATTTACTCGGTGATATTCCTTACAGCGAGTCATTCCAGGGGAATGACAATCTAAAACCCGTTTTTGATTCTCAAGAAAAAATCTATACGACTATACAAAGTCTATTAGATGAAGCTATCGGGTATTTGGGCGGTAAAGACGGAGGCGTATTTATTCCGGGTAAAGATGATTTTATCTACAACGGTGATTTGACTAAATGGATTAAAGCCGCTTGGTCTTTGAAGGCAAGATATGCCCTTCACGTAAAGGACTATGCAAATGCTTTGGCATACTCTTTGAAAGGGTTTACTTCGAATAGCGATGATATGCTTGTTGCATTCGGAGCTAAGGAAACACAAGCAAATCCTTTCTATCAATTTATGCAGCAACGCGGAGATATTAGTATGGGCAATAAATTAATGGAGCTTATGAAGAAATTCAAAGACCCGAGAATTATGCCCTTTACTTCGCAGGATACATCTTATTTGACATCATTACTACCTAATGGCTTCTATACAAAGCAGAATGCACCTGTACCATTCATTACTTATGCTGAGATTAAATTCATTCAAGCGGAATGTTATCTAGACGCTCAAAACGGTACACAGGCGTATAAGGCATATCAAGATGCTACAAAGGCAAGTTGTATGTTCTTCGGTATTACCGATGCAAAAGCAACGGAATATGTTGAATCTGCTTCGGTTGCAGTTGGTGCAGATAAGCTGACACTCGAAGATGTAATTAATCAGAAATACATTGCTCTGTATGCACAAATGGAAACTTGGACTGATTGGAGAAGAACATCTTTACCAAAATTAACACCCAGCAAAGGTACAAAAATTGTACGCCGTATGGTCTATCCGCAGCCGGAGAGACTATATAACGGTGCAAATTTAAAGAAAGCTGATGGCTACACGGAATCAATTCCGGTCTTTATTTTCTCTAAGATGTGGTGGGATAGGAAATGGTAATTGTACCATAGAGAAACGCAATGAATAAAATAAGGTCGTCATTTTGGCGACCTTTCTTTTTTTATGTTTGTTATTTAATAAAAAAGATAATATATTTACATTCTGTAAATAACAATTTTCAGCAAACATAAGGATTAAAAATGTCCGCAGAATATATTCCGTTAATTTTTATGCTCATCTTCGGTTTCGGAATGGCTTTCTTGTTTATGCTTTTTTCCGAAGTATTAGGTGCAAGACGAGATACAAAACAAAAACGAACAACTTATGAAAGTGGTATGCAACCATTCGGTACTGCAAGGGAGCGGTTTTCGGTCAAGTTCTATCTTGTTGCTATGCTTTTCATTGTATTCGATGTTGAAATTGTATTTATGTATCCGTGGGCTGTTCAATTTAAACAGCTTGGCACAAACGGGTTTGTTGCTATGCTGTTATTCATTGTTTTGTTACTTGCCGGATATATTTATATCATCAGAAAGGGTGCTTTAAAATGGGAATAGGAACCGATATTGAAAAAGATGGATTTTTAACTACATCAATTGACTTTGTATTGAAGTGGGCGCAGGCTAATTCAATGTGGCCAATGCCTCTCGGGATTTCTTGCTGTGCTATCGAGATGATGGCTTTCGCATCTTCTCGATTTGATGTATCTCGCTTCGGCTCGGAAGTGTTCAGAATGTCTCCGCGTCAGAGTGATTTACTTCTTGTTGCAGGTACGGTTACTTATAAAATGGCTTGGGTAGTCCGCAAAGTATATGACCAAATGCCCGACCCGAAATGGGTTGTTTCTATGGGTGCTTGTGCTTCGACCGGTGGTATGTTCCGCAGTTATAGTGTGGTTCAGGGCATTGACCAATTCTTGCCGGTAGATGCCTATATTTCCGGTTGTCCGCCTCGTCCCGAAGCGGTTATCAAAGCATTGATGACCATTCAGGAAAAAGTCAAGAAATCGCACAAACCCGATTTCATCAATCTATATAAGAATGTTTCGAAAACACCTGACGGAATGCCTTTTGATTCCGAGCTAACCGGTGTTGAAATAAAAAAATAAATTTAGTATAATTTTCCAAGGGCTGTCATTTTATTAACAGCCCTTTGTAATACAAAAGGTAAAATAATGAATAATAGTTTTTTACCACCTGAACAATGGCTTGCAGAACCCAGATTACTTGCCGGAATAATGACCGGTACTTCATTAGATGCCATTGATACGGCGATTGTTGAATTCACTCAAGAAAATGAACACCATCACAGAGTTAATATTATTGCGACCAACTCAACTCCCTATGAATTTTCATTAAAACAAGACATTTTGGATTTAATTTCAAAAGAAACAACAATTCAAAAAGTTACACAAATGCATTACCGTCTGTCCGAAATATATGCAAAAGCAGTCAGGGAATTAATGCTGACCAATAATATCACTCATTTAGATGCTGTAGGTATCCACGGGCAAACTGTCTGGCATGAACCCGGAACAGAATCCGAAAAGAAAATCACCTATCAATTAGGTGGTATTTCCGCTTTGGCTCAAATGCTCGGCATGACTGTTGTCGGTAATTTCCGCGAAGCCGATACTGCACTTGGCGGACAGGGCGCTCCGCTTATTCCTATTTTTGATTATGAGTTTTTTGGTACTGAGAAAGATAATATTATCGCCGTAAATATCGGCGGTATAGCAAATATTACTTTGTTACCTGCAGGTATCCCGAGCGAAAAGGTTAAAGCATTCGATGTAGGTCCGGGTAATGTTTTGATTGATTCGGCTATGAAAGTCCTTTATAATAAATCTTATGACGACCACGGTTCAATAGCTATGAAGGGCGAGGTAATCCCGCAATTACTTGAATTTCTGAAACAGAATGATTTTATTTATGCCGAACCGCCCAAATCAACAGGACGCGAAATGTTTGGTGTTCATTTAATACATACTATTCTTGACAACTATGCTCAGCGTTTTCTTGCCAAGGATATTATCACTACTTTATCATATTTTACTGCTTGGTGTATTGCTCATAACATTAAGCTTTTCGGTAATGTAAAATCGGAAATTATTATAAGCGGCGGTGGCAGTCATAATGATTATATCTTGTCCAAAATCAAAGAGAAACTCCCTGAGTCCACTTTGCGTATTTCCGATGAAATCGGTATTCCTGCCGACTCGAAGGAAGCAATCAGCTTTGCATATTTGGCTTATAGGACGTTGGGAGCATTGCCGGCTAATATTCCTTCTGTTACCGGTGCGTCCCGTCCGGCTATCCTCGGGCAAATCGCCAGAGTTTAAGATGAGATTTTAATTTAAAAAAAAGACTACTTTTGGGTAGTCTTTTTTTTATTGAGCCAACATGCGGACTTGAACCGCAGACCTGCTCATTACGAATGAGCTGCTCTACCAACTGAGCTATGTTGGCATATTAAGGAGTGCAAAATTATCTCATTTTTCTGATATTTCAAAATGAAATTATAAATTGTCTATTTCATCAAGCCATAATTTAACAACTGCATCGGAAGGCATTCGCCAGTCGCCGCGTGGCGACAGTGATACAGTACCAACCTTTATACTGTCCGGCATTGCATTACGTTTAAACTGATTGGCAAAAAATCGCTTATAGAATACTTGCATATATTTTTTTATCGTTGCAGATTTGTACTCACCCTTAAATGCAAGATTTGCCAATAGATAAATCTTAGTAGGTGAAAATGACATACGCATAAAGTAATATAAAAAGAAATCATGCAAACGATATGGTCCGATTGTATCTTCGGTTTTCTGCATTTTTCCGCTCTTTGCAGGTAGTAGTTCCGGGCTAATCGGTGTATTCATAATGTCCGTAAGCAGTTTGGCAAGTTTGCCTGAGTACTGCGTTTCGGCACACCAACCGATTATATACTTAATCAAAGTCTTGGGAATTCCTGCATTTACGCCGTACATAGACATCTGGTCTCCGTTATATGTAGTCCAGCCAAGTGCCATCTCCGAAAGATTGCCCGTCCCAATCACAATTCCATCAACTTTGTTTGCGTAGTCCATCAAGATTTGCGTTCTCTCGCGTGCTTGCGAATTTTCATAAGTAATATCGTGTTTGTTTTTATTATGTCCAATATCTTTAAAATGTTGCTCGACAGCAGGTACAATATCAATAATTTTTACGGTAGTCTTTAGTTGTTTTGCTAGTTCAATAGCATTATTTTTTGTTTTATCGCTTGTCCCTAAGCCGGGCATTGTAATTGCATATATACCCTTGGAGTCCAAATCAAGCAGTTCAAACGTCTTGCGAACAGTGAGCAGGGCAAGAGTAGAATCTAACCCGCCCGAAATACCGATAACAACATTTTTTATTCCGATATGATTAATTCTCTTTGCCAAAGCAGATGTTTGAATGCTAAACACTTCTTCGCAAGTCTCGTGTCTCAGCAATTCGTCTGACGGAATAAAAGGTGCCGAACTAATATGGCGGAACAATTCTTTAGTCTGCACATCATTAAATTCAACCGACAAAATCCTAAATATTTTTTCCGTTTTGGATATTCCGTAAGTATTATTTCTCAATCGTTCGTGTGCCAATTTTTCAACATCAATATCGGAAATAATTAATTGTGATTCAAAAACGTATCTTTCATTTTCGGCAAGCATAGTACCGTTCTCGGCAATCATACAATGTCCCGAGAAAAGAATATCGCCTGTGGATTCCCCCGGACCTGTCGAAGCATAAGCATAAGTGGCAAGCAGTCTGCCCGATTGTAAAGTAACAAGTCGTCGCCTATAATCCGTCTTGCCAAGATATTCGTCGCTTGCCGTAGGATTGAAAATCAGATTAGCACCAGCAATAGCCATATCGTTACTCGGTGGAGCAATTGCCCAAAGGTCTTCGCATATTTCTACCCCGAATAGAAGTCCCGAAGCGGAATTACCGAAAAGCAAATCGTTACCGAAAGGAACATCGTTGTCGCCAATTTGAACTGAATCGAAATCGGCATCAGCGGCAGATGAGAACCATCTTTCCTCATAGTACTGTGCGGTACCCGGTATAAATGTTTTTGGCACAATACCGATAATGCCCGTCCCATCAATCACAGCCGCACAGTTGAATAATTTGCCTTTTACGGCAAGCGGCATTCCGACAATTACTGTCAATTGATTTTTAGCAAGATATTCGGCAATGTATTCAAGTGCTTCAATTGTCGTATTCAGTAATATTTCCTGATAGAACAGGTCGCCACAAGTATAGCCCGTAATTGAAAGCTCGGGGAAAGCAACTACTTGACAATTATTTTGTGCCGCTGTTTCGAGGACGTTAATTATTTCATTAACGTTGAACTCAATGTCGGCAACTTTAAGATTTGGAGACGAAGCCGCCACTCGAACAAAACCGTATTCCGATAAATTAAATGTCATAATTATTTCTTCAAGATATTCATATTTTTCAAATCAGTGAATTCCGGATTATTATTCTTCTCACGAGATTCATTTGCAATACGTTCCTTATAAGCAATATATTTCTCGAAGAGCGATTTATCCGAAACGGCTAAAATCTCAATTGCCAAAAGACCGGCGTTCTTTGCCCCGCCAATGCTTACGGTTGCCACAGGTACACCCGGAGGCATCTGCACAATAGATAGGAGTGAATCCAGCCCGTTCAATGCACGCGATTGCACCGGTACGCCAATTACAGGTAAGGGGCTGTTGGCGGCAACCATACCGGGTAGATGAGCCGCTCCTCCGGCACCTGCTATGATTACCTTGATACCACGCTTATATGAGCTTTGTCCGTAATCACTCATATCCAGTGGAGTTCTATGTGCGGAAACAACACGCATTTCGTATTCCACATCAAATTCATTCAAAATATCTGCGGCTTGCCGCATTGTAGGCAGGTCTGAATCACTGCCCATAATAATTCCTACTATAGGATTTATACTATTCATAACATACTCGCATTTTATTAGTCATTATATTATAGCAAAAATAATATTAAAAAGTCAATTTATAAAATTATTATGCTATAAATAATTTGTAATGTTACGGATATTACATAAATTTGCTTTTTTTAAACAATAAAGATTCGGAAATGCACGATATACCTTTGTTGACACTTCTTCCATTTGTAGTTATGCTATTATCAATAGCAGTGATGCCGGTAAAGTTTGAGGATTTTTGGGAAAACAATACAAATAAGCTCTACGTGGCTCTCGCATTATCTTTACCTATACTAATTTGGTTATTTATTAATGATATGACACATGAGCTTTCGCATACGATGCTTTATGACTATGTGCCGTTCATTGTTTTACTCGGCGCCTTGTTTGTTATTACAGGTGGAATCCTTATCGAAGGGAATGTCAGAGCATTGCCTTCTGTCAATACGGCTATTCTCGCAATGGGAGGTATTTTTGCATCGCTTATGGGAACTACCGGAGCCGCAATGCTGTTGATTCGCCCATTAATCAGAGCCAATACGGCACGCCACTATAAGGTACATACTATATTGTTTTTCATAGCCATTGCGGCAAATGTCGGAGGTTTGCTTACACCTATCGGCGACCCGCCCCTTTTTATGATGTATTTGCGGGGCGCTCCTTTCGAGTGGTTCTTACATCTAACGCCGGAATGGGCTGTTACTATGAGTATTTTGCTTGTGATATATTTCTTTACCGATAGTTATTATATTAAGAAAGAAACACCCGAAGCAATAGCCATTGATATTAGAATTTATAAAAAATTCAGAGTCAGGGGTTGGCTGAATTTTGTTTGGTTACTCGGAGTAGTACTCGCCGTAGCATTGATAAACGAGAACGTAATTAAAGGCGTACAAAATCATTACTTCCTGCCGTGGCTAAGAAATTTGGCAATAATTATCTTTGCCCTATTGTCCTTACTATTCACAAAGAAAACAACACGTAGGAGGAACTATTACTCTTGGCATCCTATTATTGAGGTTGCATATTTATTCCTCGGAATTTTTATTACTATGATACCCTGTTTGCTCTATCTGGAATCACATGCCGGAGCAATAGGAATCAACACACCTATTTTATTCTATTATGCAACAGGTGGATTGAGCAGTTTCCTTGACAATACTCCAACAGCAATGACATTCCATTCACTTGCAAAGGGTTTGGTCGAATCAGGGCAACTGTCATCTGCGGGAACTCTTGTAGCAGGAATACCGGAGCTGTTTATGAAGGCTATTGCTACGAGTGCCGTCTTCTTTGGTGCTATGACTTATATCGGCAATGGTCCGAATTTTATGATTAAATCAATTGCACAAAATTATCATATTAAAATGCCCGAATTCTTTAGCTATATTTTAAAATTTTCATTAATAATACTTTTACCGGTATTTATTTTAGTTCAATTTCTCTTTATGTAACAAATGACATTAACCGCTTCGCTAATAAAAGAACTGTTCAAAGGTTTTACCGTCCAACGATGGAACGATAAGATACGCACTGTCGAATTAATCGAAATTGATAAACATGCTCACAAAATGTTTATTGCATTTATACTTGGCAAATATGAAGAGTTGGGCGGTAGGGAAGTTAATTGGAACGATATTATAAAGGGCGGGATTTTTGAACTTCTGCGAAGAATAGTTATCTCGGACATTAAGTCCCCGATATTCTATAAAATTCGATTGGACTATCCTGATACATTCAAAAAATTAAACGAATGGGTATTTGCCCAAATCAAAGGAAAAATTAATAATAAACAAATTGAAGATGAGTTCAGCAGTTTCTTGATGGACGAGAACTATCTGGCTCCTTTCTCCTCAAAGATTTTAGATGCGGCACATATCTATGCCAGCAATTGGGAATTTCAGAAAATCATTAAGCATGCCAATCCGGACGGCTATCAGATTAATTCAATTGAGCGAGATTTGCTCGCTGCAATTGACAGTCATCTTGACCTTATCGGTATGCAAAAATTAATTGCACGCCGTCCTATTAGTGATTTTATTGATTTATGCGGACAGTTGCGTTTCCAAATTAGATGGTCGCAGACGCCACGCCTGCCCAAAACATCAGTGTTGGGACATTCTATGTTTGTGGCTATTATGTCCTACTTTTTTGCACGTGATAATAATGCTTGCTCCCAACGCCTATATAATGATTTCTTCGGTGGGCTGTTTCACGATTTGCCCGAAGCGGTTACTCGTGATATTATATCCCCGGTCAAAATGTCATCAGTCGAATTTATGGAGTTAATACAGCATATTGAGGTGGACCTTGCTGACAAAGAAATAATGCCCTTACTTGAGAGTGAATGGCGTTCGGAAATACGATATTTCACACGTGATGAATTTGCTAATAAGATTATCCATGACGATAAACCTGATAAGATTTCGTCCGTTTCCCTACTCAATCAAAATTATAATGATGATAAATTTAATCCAATTGACGGACATCTAATCAAAGCCGCTGACAGGCTCGCCGCATTTATTGAAGCTTGGACTTCGGTCGGGCTTGGAATTCGTACCGAAGAGCTTGTGTCTGCCTG
>CAZOOR010000019.1:15661-37770 GCA_964581505.1 uncultured Hyphomicrobiales bacterium | reverse complement strand
ACCCAATCGTAGTAAAAAATTCACTAATCCGTAGAAAAGTGTAGAAATTTTACTACAAAATCGCACCCTGAAAGAATGAGGTTAAAGTGTACGATGTGCTGGGGAATATGGTTTTATCCTCCCCCGCCTGCTCCGCAGGCACCCCCTCCAAAGGGGGACATATTCGTCTGGATATTTAGCTGCGCTCAATATGACGAACGCTTTTGTTTGCCTGCTCCTGCTCTATCTATTTAAACAGCTGAATATAAAAAAATATGCTATTACAATATATAAAAAAGGGCTGTTTGCAATAGAACAGCCCCTCACTTTAAATAAAACAAAAGTATTAGGCAATAGTAATTTCATCGGCAAGATAAACATCTTGTATAGTGTTCAGAAGCTTAATACCTTCGTCCATCGGACGCTGGAATGCCTTCCTACCGGAAATTAACCCTGTGCCACCTGCTCTTTTATTAATAACAGCCGTCTTTGTAGCATCGGCAAAATCATTACTACCGGACGCACCACCACTATTAATCAAACCTATTTTGCCCATATAGCAATTAGCAACCTGATAGCGTGCCAAGTCAATCGGGTGATTGCTTGTTAATTCTGAATATACACGCTTGTCAATTTTGCCGTAGCTTGTACCGTCCTCGGTCATAGCAAGATAACCGCCGTTATTCTCAGGGAGTTTCTGCTTGATAATATCGGCTTCAATTGTTACCCCGAGATGGTTAGCCTGTCCGGTCAAATCTGCCGACACATGATAATCTTTATCTTTTTTAAATTCTGAATTACGCAAATAGCACCAAAGAACAGTAGCCATACCGAGTTCGTGGGCATATTGAAATGCTTCGGAGACCTCAATAATTTGTCTGGCGGCATTTTCGGAACCGAAATAAATGGTAGCGCCAACAGCGGCGGCACCCATATCGTATGCTTCTTCAACTGTCCCATACATTATCTGGTCAAATTGGTTGGGATATGTCAGCAATTCATTGTGATTTATTTTTACAATGAACGGAATCCTGTGTGCATATTTACGAGAGACCAACGCCAAACCACCGAAAGTAGAAACTACGGCATTACAACCGCCGTCCATAGCCAATTTGACTATATTCTCGGGGTCGAAATACAGCGGGTTTTTTGCAAAACTTGCTCCGGCGGAATGCTCTATTCCTTGGTCAACAGGCAGAATTGACACATAGCCCGTACCGGCAAGCCTGCCGTGCTCAAATATGCGTTGCAGATTGCCGAGAACGCGATTGTTCCTATCTGAATGTGCATACACATTATCTACAAAATCGCCCGAAGGCAAAGTGAGACTTTCCTTTGAAATTTTCGGACTATCGAAGCCAAGCAGATTATTAGCATCTTCGCCCAATAGTTCTGTGATTTTATCTATCATTGTTTACTCCGTAAAAATTAATAAATGCTTGTTGTCAGTTGTTTTTGGTAAAAACAAATTTAATGAAAATAAAACAAATATTAAACAAGGATTTTTCTTAATCAGAATATTTTGTCTTATATTTGTAAAAAATTATAGATTTTTTATTTAATCATTATTAACATAAGGAGTAATTATTATGAGAATTACAAAGTACTTGTTGCTTATCTTGATTGTTGCATTAATATCTGTAAACCAAACAAATGCACAAGGCAACTCAATCAAGGTTGATTCTATTAAGCATTGGGACATCAACGGAAATTTCGGGTTGAATTTCAATCAGGTGTCATTCGTAGATTGGGCTAAAGGTGGTGAGAACTCAATATCGGGGACATCATTTGCCAATCTATATGCCAATTACAAAAAGAACAGATGGGAATGGATGAACTATCTTCTGATGACTTACGGCTTGATGCAACAGGGTAATGACGATGCTGTTCTGAAAAAAATCGAGGACAGAATCGAACTCAACTCAAAAATCGGATACAAACAGTGGGAAAATCTGTATTGGTCTTTCAATATGAATTTCAAAACACAGTTTGCACCGGGCTACCAGTATCCTAACGATTCCGTCAAAGTATCGGAATTTTTATCACCGGCTTATTTGATTTTATCATTAGGTATTGATTACAAACCAAATAATTATTTGTCAATCTCTTTTTCGCCTTTGGCAGGAAGATTTATTTTTGTTGGCGATACGATTTATTCAACAAGGTACGGATTGCCACGCGGCGAAACGGCTAAATATGATTTCGGTTGGTATTTCACAGCCAATTACAAGCACGATAGCATTTTTACAAATGTAGGTGTTGCATCTAAATTATCGCTCTTCCAGAACTACACTGATAAAAATGTAGACAATAGAATGAACATTGATGTCGATTGGCAGACACAGTTTTTATTTAAGATTAATACTTGGCTTAGTGCATCATTCAACTTCCATTTAATCTATGACCATGACATTCAAATACCGATTTATGACACGGTCAAAGGCAAGAAAACTTTAATCGGCACCGGACCGAGAACGCAATTTATGCAGCAGCTGGGCATTGGTATTGTTTACAAATTCTAATAATATGATTGTTCGGAACATAAGAAAGGGACTGCCTCATTTCAGGCAGTCCCTTTTTTCTAAATTAGTAATTAAATATAAATAAACTATTATTCCTCTTCATAAAAATCTTCAACAGATTCATAATAAAATTCAACTTTACTTTGCTTGATAATTTCTGACAAAACATTTTTTAAATGACTATCTTTTTCTACCTTATTTAAAATAATAATCAAACTATCAATATTAATAATCTCTTCAATACAATTCATATATTTATCAACAACACTATCAACCTTAAATTGTTTGATTGCACCATCTTTAATACATCTATTTAATTCATTAACCGATGTTGTCGATTTAATTACAAATGTAATTGGAAATTTTTCAAGTTTATCAATATCTAAGAAATATTTTTTTACATCGGTTGTTTCGGTTACCTGAAAAAAACGACCGAGAGGTTTCATTACAAAATCAATACCGCCGTCATTTGCATTAGTTCTACCGGTTTTATATAACTTTAAATTTTCTTCCTTAATAGCATCAAGAGAAAATCCCCAAAAAATACTTTGTTCATAGTAGTAATATTTAAGTATAGAATAGCTGACAATTTCAAAAATACGGGCATCAGCATTTGGCTTGATTAGTGATAAAATAAAATCTTTAACTCTTTCAGAATGCTCTGTTTCAATTGTTTTTAATTGTTCACTTGTTTTGATAAAATTATCAAAAGCATTTTTCTTTGTTTCGATATACTTATCAATAATATTAATAACAGGCTCAGCGATATTGAATGTATTTCTATTGGCTTTGACAATTAACAAATTCTCATTTACCCAATACCTTTTTGTTTCTGCTACTCTTATAATCGGAATATATTCACAGGTCGGAAAATACTTAGCAAATTCTTGGTTCAATCTGTGATTTAATGCGTGATTTTGCAATTTATTTCCAAATGGTAATTCTCTTTGCCTTTTTAACAGATTTGAAAAAATCGCACCTTGATACTTTGAATAATTCCCTTGTATGTGAAACCCTTTATTAATGTAGTCTTCAATCAAAACATAGAGTGCGTAAATATTAGCAAAACTCCCTCTTGCTTTTGAGCCTCTATCCGCAGATATAGTTTTAATATTTAAATATTGTAACAACTCGCTATTTTTAAATATTTGCTCGGAATTATTGCCAAAAAATTTATCTAATATTTCTATGATTTTCTTTGTGAAATTATGATTCATATTTTTGTTGTTCCTCAAAAAAAGCCGGTTGTTGTGTGTTTTTAATTTTATAAGATTTTGGGGTGGGACTTAAACTTTCACCATTTAATTCAAGTTGTCCTAAAACGCGTCTCAATCCAATTTTGGTATAATTTTCATCTATTTCTATTCCAATACTTCTTCTATTTAGTTTTTTTGCTACATAAGAAGTTGTAAAAGTACCTGCAAACGGGTCTAATACCAAATCGCCCTCTTTTGTACTTGCTTTAATAATTCTTTCCAACAATGCAATAGGTTTCTGTGTCGGGTGACTCTCATACTCCGTCATTCTATATCTTACTCTTGGGAAATACCAAACATTACCCGGCACTTTTTTGGTATTGTATGGCTGTGGTGGATTTTTTCTATAATCAATAAGTTTTCTTTTAGCACCGGTTTTGGCTTCTACTAATATATTATCCGAATTAAATGTATAGTTGCTTCTGTCTTTAACGCAAAATAGAATTGGCTCATACATAGAACCGTAATATTTTTTTGCCTGTACGCCGGAACTGTCGTAAGTCCAAATAATCCGTGATAAAATATCAATTTTATCTCTTAAATATATATCAAAATATGGAATAAATTGCGTTGATGTCATTATATAAAGGCTTCCGGTTCTATTAAGTTTTCTCAGCAACAAATCAATCCACATATAACACCAATCCAAATACTCTTTGTCACTATTCCATTTATCTAATCTTCCGTTAAAATTCTTTCCTATGTTATATGGCGGGTCAACAAAGATTAAATCAATACTATTATCCTTAATCCTATCCCGAAGGACATCTATGGAATCACCTTGATATATTCTATGTTCAATATTTCCATATTCATTCATTAGAAAATCCTAGTTTTTTGCGTAACCGGAAAATTTGAGTTTTAAACAATTCCGATATACTTCCGCTTTTAATAATAATAATATGAGGCTGAATTTATATCAGCCTCATATTAATTAACACATAGTAATTATTTTATTTCTTGCGGGCAACAAATAACCACAACAGACCGCCTAGCGCCAGAATAAGAATCCCAAGCACCCAAATATTCTCCTTGAAGAAATTGGCAATTTGACAGAAGAACCCGCAATCTTCATTCTGAATAACCAACTTCAACTCGTCAATAGATTCCTTTACTTCCGTTGCTTTTTGATTTACACAGGGGACTTCGCTATCTCGCAATTTAAGCAATAACTCCTGTCCCTTTAATAGATATTCGTAAAATCCCTGCGGATACTCCTTGTTCTTTTTGTAATATTCACGCAGTTTGTCCAAATACTCTTTATCCTTTTTCAGCTTTTCGAGTGTTAGAATATAGTTCTGACTAATCAGCTCAGCAACTTGACATTCGGTATTTTCGAGTTCCTGCTTTACATCTTGCGGAACATCTTTCCCCATATTTACTTTATCGGATAGCAATGTACTTACACGAGCAACAATCTCATTATTATCATTGATAATTTGTTCTAGATTTGTTTTCTCCTGTTTCAATTTTTTATTTGTGCGTCTTGCCCGCCCTATTTGATGTTTCATCTTGGCAATATCACTCTTTAATTTTTCGATAAGCGTCTTCTGGCTTTCAATTGTATCACTCTGCAATTGAATGACCTCGCTTTGTGCTTCGGTTCTCAATTTTTCAGTGCCGAGCTCAATATCCAAGCTATCGGAACGGTTTTTCTCTTTCAACCAAATATCGTATTGTCTCAATTTGTTTTTCGCAATTGACTTTTGCGCATCAACTACTTTTTGATAAGCCGCCCCGTATTTTTGGGAATTCATATTGACAACTCTTTCGAGATATTTAACATTCTCGACCGTCAACCGTGCAACGGGCATGGCTTTCAGTTCATTCACTTTTGCCTGAAAACTCTGAATATCCTCCTGAGCATTTAGTACAATAGCAAAGAGTGCTACAACAAAGATTAATTTAAATAATCTGTTCATCATTCACCCGCCTTTCCGCCATCAATGAGCGACCATTCGTCATCTTCAAGCACATAGGTTTTCCCATTGTAGTTATCTGCTGTCAATTTCAACAAATAATTACTCAAATCAAGAGAGAAAATAGGATTTTGAATTTTCAATTTAGGAAGCGGCAATTCAATTGCTTTATATTCCGCCTCGTTGTCTCCTTGCGGGGTCAGAATCCAAAGTTTATTAAAACCGTTCCCTGTCAGATAGACATAGCCGTTCAATTTTGCTATGGCAACGGGTATATCTGCCGCAGGCATTATCATTTCTTCCTCTAATATCGGATTGAGAAAGATATTCTCGCCGGTCTCGACAATTGTAACAAGACATTGCTTATCCACAAGAAAAGTCTTGGGGCATTCGTCATTACTGCAAGCAAATCGCTGGGATTTGACGCATGTAAGACATGTCTGGTCAAACTTCAAGTTTGACGCACAGGAAAACAACAGAAATGTTGATAAAAACACAATGATTGGCAATTTTCTTTTCATAACAGCCTCTTAATTTAGTAGAAAATATTGCTTACGTTCTATTTGAATCATAATTTAATAACAAAAAGATAATAAACAAAACTATTTTACGATATTTCTGGCTATGTTTTTCACTATAAATATGATAATTATTGATTATTCTCATTTTTCTTTCACAAAAAAGAAGAAAATTTTTAGAAATATTAACGGAAATTTTAATAATTTTGATTTTTGCATACCACGAGAACGGAAAATATGTCTTCAAATATTATGAAAGAAATAGACAAACCTAAAAGCAATTGCGGGATAGTCGGTGTTTACAATCATCAGCAAGCTTCATTTATGACTTATTTTGCTCTGCATGCTTTGCAACATCGCGGACAGGAAGCCGCCGGTATTACCAGCTTCTACTACGATGAAAAACGCAAAAAGAGAAGATATGCCTATACAAAAGGCGAAGGCTTGGTGCTTGATATTTTTTCTGACCCGAAACTGCTTACCGATGTATTGAAGGGCGATATGGCAATAGGACATAATCGTTATTCGACTACCGGTTCATCTAAACGGGCTAACATTCAGCCTTTCAATATTTCATATCATAGCGGCATTCTTTCGCTCTCGCACAATGGTAATTTAACAAATACAATGAGCCTTAGGAAAGAACTCGAAAGCGAAGGTGCAATATTTACCACTACCTCAGATACCGAGATTTTCCTTCATCTGATTGCACGTAGCAAGGAAAAAGAAATTAATATGCAAGTATTGGAAGCATTGAGAACTGTAAAAGGTGCTTACTCTCTTGTTATTCTTACAAAAGATTCGCTTATTGCCGCTCGCGACCCACTGGGGATAAGACCGTTAAGTATAGGCAGAATTAAAAATGATGACGGAACTTATGCTTATATAGCCGCTTCAGAGACTTGTGCTTTTGATATTGTCGGAGCCGAATACATTCGTTCGGTCGAACATAACGAGATGGTCGTTATTAATAAGAAGACTATCGAAACCGGCGAAATGCAAAGCTATCCTATTATTAATAAAAAGCAGGAAGCAAGGCATTGTATTTTCGAGTATATTTATTTTGCCCGCCCGGACAGCAAGGTTTTCGGACACAACGTAGATAAGGTTCGCCGCAAACTGGGAAAGAACCTTGCCGACGAAAGTCATGTTGTTTTGCCATCAAACGAAAAAGTTACTGTGTTCGGAGTGCCGGACAGCGGCAATACAGCCGCACTTGGATTTGCACGTGTCAATGACCGCGACTATGGACCTGCCGCCTTCGAGATTGGGTTAATACGCAGCCATTATGTTGGTAGAACTTTTATCGCACCCGGTCAGAAGCATCGTGAATTTAAAGTAAAAGTCAAGTTCAATCCGGTGAAAGGCGTCATCATAAATCGTAACGTAGTAGTAATAGATGATTCTATTGTCCGCGGCACAACATCAAAAACTCTTATTAGCCTAATACGCGAAGCAAAGCCAAAAGAAATACACATGAGAATAACATCACCACCGATAAAATTCCCTTGTTACTACGGTATGGATTTCCCGAGCCGAGAGGAACTTATTGCCAATGACTATGGAAGTGAGGAAGAAATCGGCAAAGCAATTGGTGTGGATTCCTTGCACTATCTAACTATTGACAAACTCTTGGAATCAGTACCACAGCAGGAAGGTATCGGCTATTGCACCGCTTGCTTCGATGGCAATTATCCCGTGGAAATCGAAAAAAATCATACTAAACTGGCAACGGAAGAATAGTTCTATTTATGGAAAGTACTCGCGATAAAGGAAACCACGGCGAAGATTTAGCCGTTGAATATCTGGAAGCAAAAGGATACAAAATTATCAAACGTAATTTCCACTTCGGTAAAACAGGTGAAATTGATATTATTGCAGAAATTAATAACGAACTTGTTTTTGTAGAGGTAAAATACAGAACTAACCGTTCTTATGGCGAACCACTCGAATCTATTACTCCTAAAAAAGCTAATACACTCCGCCGAACTGCCGAAGGCTATTTATTTGTAAATAAAATCTACGATAAAGCCTGTCGAATTGATATTATTATTATTGATAAACGAGGCAACAAACCGTTCATAGAGCATTTGGAAAATGCTATTTATTGAACAACTATATCGCTAAGTGTTGTCGAAATATAGGAACAGAGAATATCTACCGACAACCACTACTTTGTACTAGCTCTGTCTTTCGTCTCGCCATTGCGATAGTTTGACGACTGTCAGCATAATAAGCAATATATCTATTAAGTATATTTTGGCATATATATTTTATACGTGTCAATAGTAATAATATGGAATAATAACATAAGATTATTTTGTAATTACAGAAATAAATATTAAATTAGATAGACAATAAATATTGACAAATTGTTTTTTCCATTTTTAATAGGATTTATTATGAAGCGCATTTTATTAGTATATATACTTTTCCTAATCTTTTCAATACCGGCTATGAGTTTATCTCCTTTTAATTTTAGCTGGTATGCTTTGGATAATACGGGGCAGGTATTGCCTAATGAGTCGGCTAGTTTGAACGTGAAAATCAAGTTGATGCAAGGTACATCAACTCTCTACGAGGAAACACACACAGGGATAAGTACTGACCAATTTGCATTTTTTACAATTAGAGTTGGTACCGGTACAACGTTCGATGATTTATCAACTATTACTGCAGCGTCAGACATCAGAATATATGCAGAAATACAGAAGGGTGGAGGCGCTTATGTATTGGCTGTATCAGCAGGACTTTCATCTGTATTGGCAAGAGTATCCGGTAGTTTATGGTCTGATATTGGTGGTAACGATATTGCTCGTATTGTAGGTACAGGCAGTAATTTGATGACCATAAAATCAACCGGTGATGTAGGAATCGGAACTGCTACTCCCTCAGCAATGTTGGATATTCAGCCGTCCGCTTCAAAAAATGTTGCCCTTAATATTGGCAAACTTGAGCAAAACGGGCAAAAAGCAATTACTCTCGAACTTGCCGCTGATACTGACGGCGATATTATAACCGGTATATTTTATAAATTATCAGACGGTACGGGGCATATAAGGGGGA
Source organism: uncultured Hyphomicrobiales bacterium (assembly GCA_964581505.1). GTDB lineage: Bacteria > Bacteroidota > Ignavibacteria > Kapaibacteriales > UBA2268 > CAZOOR01. The sequence continues at coordinate 28,510 of CAZOOR010000019.1, read as the reverse complement.
ACCGTATTAATTATGCAATATCATCTGAAATTGAGTCTGATGCTACTTATACATATCCCACATCAATTTTTCCAATTACTAATGTAATAATGAATCTATTCAAAACAAATACTGATGTTCCCGGACAACAACATGGCATATTGAGAGGAATGCGAAATCATACTATTCTGGATGGAGACCGTTCTACTTTTACAAGTATTTCAAACTGGCTTAGCGGTGATGGCAATCAGCAGAATCAATCGGGAATGTATAATTATGGTGAAATAAGCGGAAGTAATTCAAAAATACTTGGTATTTCAAACTCATTTAAAGATGGAGCCACATTGAATCATAACCAATACTATGGTTTGAAAAATTTCATACAATTATATGGTTCTAATACAACTTTTTGGGGTCATAATGACAACATTCAGTTATATAATGCAAGTAATATTGCCTATTCCCTGTACAGCATAGATGGCAATGTTTCTACGGGCGGCACAATCTATGGCGTATATATAAACTATGATGATACGGATTTAACTCGCTGGGGCATTTATCAAGCCGGTGGCTCCACAAACTTTTTCAACGGCAATGTTGGAATCGGCACTAATACACCTGCTCGCAAATTACATGTTAGCGATGTTATGAGATTAGAACCAAGAGCTACTGCCCCGTCTTCACCTTCCGAAGGCGATATGTATATGGATTCTTCATCTCATAAATTAAGAGTTTTTGACGGAACAAATTGGCAGAATTGCTGGTAATATTTTGTTAGTTTAGTTTTTATTTATAAAAGAGTTGCCCGCATTCGAGCAACTCTTTTGTTATAAATTCAATTTTATTGATTTCAAAGCATTAATATCTTTATAATCATACAACTATGGCTTTGGTTTTGGAACTATTTGATTTCCAGATAAATCACATAATAATGCTTAATATCAAAAGCATTATACCATTGTTCAACCGGTTTGCTTAATAATGTACAATAATAAGTGTTTTTCATATCTTGATGATAACCGGTAGTTATTGCTATAAATGGCTTCTTCCGATTAAGAGGGAATCTTTTATTAAACATTGGATACATAACTATTTTTTGTTGCGGTGGAAAGTCCGTAACCAATTTATTATAGGTCATATTAGTAGGATAATTACACCTAAATAAAGCTGTATCACTATTAATCATTTTTATAATAAAATTAAAAATATATTCCTTGAACTCACCTGTATATTTCATATAATCTTCGCAAGGGTCAGGCAAATCAATTGTTTTGGAATTATTAGATTTAATATTCTTATTTCTGCATTTAAAGAAAGGTTTAGATTCAATTAATTTACCGTCCTTGTATTCATCAATTGAAAATATGACGAGTTTATTTAGTAGATTATCGCCATCAAATTCAAATGATATTTTTGAAACATTCATAAAGTCAGCTAATATAGCAACTTCTTTATTTTCAAAGCCATATCTGAAAGATATTGATGTACTATCATTTTTTCCGTACAAAACGTATATTTGAAAGATACTGATAAGCAATATCCCAAAAAACATCTTTTTCATAGTTTTTTCCTTTTTAAATGAAATTGTTATTATTTTAATGTGTCAAAATGTAAAAAATTTGTAAATCAAATTTGTAAATTGTGCTGTTGAAATTAGCAAATTCTATTTCTGTGGGACTAAAGGACTTGCGCTCTGTGATAACCATTAGCCCCGTTTTTTAATAAACCTATTCATTTTGCCTATTATCTCTTACTCTGTCAAAAAATAAATTGTATTTATCTAATAATTGTGTGGCATATTAAACAGCATCAATTGTTTGCAAATTACATATAATTTAATAAATAAAAAAATCCCCACTTGACACACAAGAGGGGATTAAATACATACAACTATACCGCTTATTTCTTTATTTCCCAATACATTGATTTTCTTAATTCATCAACCCATTCTTGGTACAATTGACTTTGTTTATAGTTCTTTGCCATAAGCTCCAATTGCTTGTAGTCCTGCTTAATCGTAGCAGTATGAGCCGGGATTATGGCTTTCTTCCATAAAATATGATATGCCGGCTTCGGCTCAGAACCATATGACATAGGCTCGCTGATTGCACCGATTTCCATCTTGTCAATAACCTTAGAGAGTGCCGGGGGGATTTTGTCAAGCGGGAATTTGCCTATTAAGCCGCCAACTCCCTTTGTGTCTGTCTCCTCCGAATATATTTTTGCCATTTCTTCAAATGATGCACCCTTTTCAATTCCTTGCTTAATACTATCAAGATAATTGATTGCGTTTTGTTTGTCTTTGCTTGATTGGGTAAATTTGAATAGAATATGACGTGCGTGGATAGAATCCTTGTTTACCCCCAATGTTTGTATCAGATGAAAACCAAACGGCGTTTCGGTAGGAGATGATATTTGTCCTTCTGTCAGGTTAATTGCAACCTTTTCAAATTCCGGAAAAAGTTTACCTTTTTTAATCCAGCCTAAGTCGCCACCTTCAGTCTGTGTACCGGGGTCGCCGCTGTATCGCTTGGCGAAATCGGCAAAATCACCACCCTGCAATAAGGAGTCGCGGACTTTTAGGGCAAGACGATAAACATCTTCTTTGACGCTTTCACTCGGTCTTATATATTTAACAATATGATAAAGTTCCACCTGAGCCGGAATTTCAGGAAGGGAATCCTTGAACATAGCATAAAATTCTTCTATTTCACGCTGAGTAACCTGTACTTCGCTGAACTTTTGCATCTTGATTTTCTGCCCGAGCAAATGCTTGCGTATTTCATCGCGAAACTCATATTCCATTCTGTCAATTGACATACCGTAAATATCTTCGATTCTTTTTATAGAGCCGTAGTATTTTACGTACTGGCTTAATTGCTGTTGCCACTGTGCTTTTACTTCCTCATCAGTAACTTCGACCGAATCTTCGATTGCCTTCATCGTAACAAGTTTCTCGTTAATTAGCATATCAAGTACACGCTTCTGTGCTTCCGGCGATTCAGGATTTAGTGTCGGGTCTTGCTGTGAAAACATTAACAGCTGTGCATTAAGCTCCGACTGCAGAATAATATCGTTACCGACAACGGCAATGATTTTATCAATCTCTTCGCCCTCACTCGGTTGCGAGTAGAGAGACAACGAAGATACGGACAGGAGCAACAGGAGCAAGAGCCTTATTTTGCAAGATTTAATCATCTTTCTTTTATTTATTTCTTTTTAAGAGTTGAAACAACCTTATTTAATTTATTTTCGTAAACGGCGGCTCCGAATTTCTTTCTTAATTTACTCATCCATTGTCCTTCCAATTTTTTCTGCATCATCTCTTGATATGCCGGAGCAAAATCAGGAATTGCCTCCTCGAATGTCTTGGTTCTCGAAGGAATAACTTTATTAACTTTAACAACGGAAAAACCCTGCTCGAATGCAAACGGACCAATGATTCCGCCCTCCTGCGGATGCTCCTTCATCACGGCAAGAGCCAGTTTGTTGTCCTTTGTGCTGACAAGTCCCCATTTGCCTTTCTTTTCGCGAAAATCTTTGCGTTGAGTGTATTGCTCTGCAAGTTTCTCCATACTTGTACCTTCTTTTGCATATTTGGAAATACCTTTTGCAACAGTATCGGCAAGTACGTAAACTTCCGTCAAGTCATACTTAATAAATGTTTTATATTTATTTTTACGTGGCTCCCAGAATTTATACGCCGCAGTGGAATCGAATTTCAATTTGTCCCATACTTCGTCAGCGGCGACCTTGAAGAGCAAAATACCGTCTTTAAATTCGCTTATTAATGCGGCGAACTCGGGATAATCCTTTTCCAGATTTTCGGTTGCTTTATCAAAAGCAATCGGCTCAGTCATTTTGTTAATCACATTTGTAAATCCAAGACGATTTGTTGCGGTACCTCTATATAGGCGGTCAGATGAAAGTTTGTCAATAAATTCACCGGCGGTTACGGATAAATCTCCGATTTTGTATAATTCTTTACCTCTAAGCGAAGCATCAACATCTTTGTCCCAATTTTCCTGCATAGTGGATTTCATTGTATCCAGTTTAGAGATAAGTTCGGAAAGGACATCGTTATTTATTTTAAAGCCAAGTTCTTTTTTAATTTTTTTTAAAAATACTTTTTTATCAGCACTATAATAAACACGGCGATATAGTTTTTTCAATTCAGTAGTTTCAAGTTTATTATCAATTGGACGTGTAGAATCACGCTTGATGATATGAATACCATATTCGGTAAATACCTTGCCGGAAATTTGTCCGTCTTTCAGAGCAAAAACCGCATCTTCAAAGTTCGGTAAAAGGCTTCTGCCATTACTCAAAAAACCGGTAGAACGGGAATACCATTCGCCCATTGCACCACCGCGAATAGCACTTGCGGGGTCGTCCGAATTCTCTTCGGCAAGCCGTGCAAAATCCGCTCCTTTTTTCAATAATTTAATTAGACTGTCGGCTTTGCGAATTACCGCAATCGAATCCTCTGCTATACCATCATTAAGTAAAATATGACTCATTTTGATTAACTGCCTCGGGTGTTTTTTCAGTAGTTTAATAATTAAATATCCATCGGCAATTCTAATTAATTTAGGATATATTTCGCCAACTTTTAATTTAAAAATAACCGTATCAATAGGTCTTTGCGTTCTGCCGGCTGTAATGTAATTTGTAACAACACCACCCTTTTCAGCAGTTTCCGGGTCATCGGAGGAAAATGTGGCAACTGATGCAAAATTCGCAACAGTTAATACTGAGTCCAAAATTTCTTTTGCCCTTAAATAAGTAGGCAGAGTGTCAATCCCCGTACCGTTATCAGGTGGGAACGTTTTTACAATAATTGCAATCTGAACTTCTTGATTGCGGCGGGAGAGCATTTCGTTTACATTTGGCTCAATTAATTTCTTGTTATAGAAAAATGATTCTGCGAGCATTCTGCGGTTCTGTTTGATTTCCGCTTTGACTGCGGAATCCTTATCATAGCCGCGACTTTTTGCATCTTGTACTTTCAGCCGATAATCAACATACATATTGACAAAATCCATCAGGCTATCCTTGCTAAGCTTGTACAGAGCTGTTTCGCTTTTAGAAAGATTCTTTCCATAAGCTTTTGCCAGTTCGGCAAATGTGATTTTCCGTTTGCCTGCTTTGGCAACAACGGTTTGCTCTATTGAACTTGATTTTTTCTTTGAGTACAAATCAGTAGAAAAACTAACAAATAATAAAACACTCAAAGCATATACAAGACTATTCCTGAGTAATTTCATAATATTTCCCTTTACTAAATAATACATTTATCATACGAATATAAATTGACGTTCATTTCTTATATTTATTAATAATATAGTGCCGAAATTATCCGGCACTCTCAATCAGCCTAACATTTAATTTCCAAATATCACCCGCACCGAGTGTAAGCAACATATCTTCGGGCTTATATATATCAAGCACCAAATTATACACATCATCTAAAGTCGGACAATAATAAACATTACGATGATTATATTTTACGGCATAATCGGCAACAAGTTTTCCGTTTATTCCATCAATAGGATTTTCGCGTGCCGCATATACGTCCATCACAATCAGGATATCGGCATCATCAAAGGAGCGTGCAAAATCATCGTAAAATTCAGCCGTTCGCGTATAAGTATGCGGCTGAAATACTGCAATAATCCTTCTGTCAAATCCTTCTTTTGCCGCTTGCAGAGTAGCTTTAATTTCTGTCGGGTGGTGGGCGTAATCATCAATAATGAGCATTCCTTGAAGTTCGCCCTTTATCTCAAATCTTCTATTAACACCCGTAAATGAACCAAGAGCGGCAGCAATTTCCGCAAAACCAATACCCAATTCCATAGAGACGGCAATTGTTGCAAGGGCATTCTTTACATTATGCACACCCGGGATATTAATTTTCATTGTACCTAACGATTCACCGTTTTTATATACAATAAATTCTGATGAAAATTCATTATGCCTGATGCTGTCCGCTCGGTAATCCGCACTTTTGGACAAACCGAATGTTATTACTTTTTTCTTTATTTCCGGTAGAATATCTTTAATTCCTTCGTCATCAATACATGCGGCAATAAATCCGTAGAACGGCACCTTATTGGCAAATTTAATAAATGTGTCCTTTAAATCATCATAGTCCTTATAAATATCCATGTGTTCCGGTTCTATATTGTTGATGATTGCAATAGTCGGCAGCAGTTGCAAGAACGAACGGTCGTATTCATCAGCTTCGACAACCGTCCAGTCCCCCTTGCCAAGGCGTGCATTCGAGCCTCCTAATCCGCCAAGTCGTCCGCCAACGATAACGGTTGGTTCAAAACCTGCATTCATCAGGGTAATACCGCACATTGAAGATGTTGTCGTTTTGCCATGAGTACCCGATACGGCAAGGCAATATTTCAAACGCGTAACCTCCGCTAGCATTTCGGCACGTCGTAGAACGGGGATATTTGCTTCAAATGCCGCAAGAGTTTCTGGATTTTCCTTAATTTTTACGGCACTTGAATATACAACAACGTCAGCATCGCTAATATTTTCTTTGCGATGACCGATGATGATTTCTGCACCGAGTTTCTTTAAATATTCGGTATTTTCCGATGCCCGTAAATCAGAGCCGCTTACGGAAAACCCCTGTGTCAGCAAGATTTCGGCGATTGCACTCATTCCAATACCGCCAATACCAACAAAGTGTACTTTTCTTGAGCTTGTAAACATATTCTATTTATTTTGTTATATAATAATTCGGACGTCTGTCGCCGAAAATATCATTAAATTCGTTAAAAGATTTCTTTCTCGTTTTTCGTGGCTCAATCTCCACAGTAAGCACAGCGTCATCTTCGGCAGGAGCCACTGCCAAAGCATCACCGTTATACTTCCAAATACCCGAAAGTCCGTTGAATTTTACTTGTTCTCCACCGCCGCTTTCACTACCGTAGCGATTTGCAATTGCAAGATAAACCTTGTTCTCTATTGCCCGAGCAGGCATAACTTTATGCCATATTTCAGTTACCAAATTGGACGGACAAACAATAACATCGGCACCGAGTAAACCCAGCGAGCGGGCGGCTTCCGGAAAACGCCAATCATAGCATATCATCGTGCCGATTTTTATATCACGGCTTTTATCCTCGACAATAAAATATCCGCTGTCGCCTTCTTCAAAGCAAAATCGCTCTTTATAAAAAAGATGCGTTTTTCTATAAACTTTTGTCAAAGTGCTATCCGGCATCACAATTGCCGCCGAATTATATATATTATCACCGTCAAGTTCTGCAAAACCGATAATTAATATTTTATTTGTATTGCTTGCTATTCCCTGCATCTTTGTAATTGTCTTGCCCGTCAGCGGTTCGGCAAATTCTAATACTTCTTCCTTTGATTGAAAGAAATAACCGGTAGTACAGAGTTCCGGAAAAACAATAATATCAGAATCTATTTGCTCGGCATAATCAACTATTTTCGCCAAATTTTTTTCTTTTTCGCCGAATTGCGGGCAGAATTGAACAACGGATAGTTTCATTATCAACTTTATTCACTAATACACAAAATGCAAAATTGCATAATTTTATTGAATAAAGAAAAAAATAATATAATAGGAAAATTATTTAGATAAATTTAGGTCTTAGTCTCTGTATATTTATTAATAATAAACACAAAAATATTGCTATTTATTATCTTGTTTGCTCCATTCTTTGTATCTCTCAATATCTTTTTCTACCATTTTCAGACAAGCACCAATAACAGCGGCATCATCAATATATCCTACAATAGGAATAAAATCGGGGATTAGGTCAATAGGACTTAGAACATATAGTAAAGCAACACCGATAGAGGCAATAGTCCACCAAGGAACTTCCCGATAGTAGCCATTGAAATAATCTTTGATAAGAGCAAACAACATAAGAAAATCTTTGAGAAATCGCTTCAAAGGCATTGCTTTCAGAAATTTACTTTTAATTTTTTCGCCCTTGCTAATGACTTTCTTCAAATCATTTTCGGAAAATTTACCCATTCCTTTGCGGATTTCGTTTACCGCTTCCTGCTCTGATATTTTGGTCTTCATCTTACCTTAAAATACTATTAATTACTTCGCGGGAATGTGCTTATAATATTCTCAAAACATATAACAAATACTTATTCCCTCTATCCCCACATTTATACTTACGTTTTGGGAAACAGTTTTTTTATGCAGTTCAGGAATAAACCAGCCTATAAAACTTCCGACAACGGCACCTGTCAGCACATCTGTCGGAAAATGTTTCCCTGAAAATATACGCAACAAACCGGTAGTAGTTGCAACAAACATACTTCCGCTTAATATATATGGTGTATATTCCGAATCGGGATAATAATCGGAATATACTTTTGAGATAAAGGCAGCAGATGCGAATGCAACAGTTGTATGACTCGAAAAAAACGAGCGGCGTGTATCGGCTTCTATTTTGTCGCCCATTGGTGCGTTTCGATTGAATGCGTAGGGACGTGTCCTATTTACAAATCCTTTGCTGAACTGCGGTAGAACTACTGCAAGTAGCATTGTTTCCGCATACATTGTTCCAACTGTAAGGTAGTCATTGCGTATTTCAGGTGAGCAAAGAAATAGTGCGGGTGTTGCCATCATAGTAAGCACAGTCAAATTGCTGACCATTGCTATATCCGGTGAATAATAATTTGTTGCAAATCTGTCAAAACCATTTATATTATTTTTATTAAGTAGATTTATTTCTGTTGTAGTAAGTGGTGAAATCTTGGAATTTGCTACAAGTGATGTAATTCCTCCGATAGTTCCAATGCCGAGTACAAGACCTTCGCGTTCATAATTCAAGTTGTACGGCGACTGCGCCAAAACATTTATTTGTATAGAAAACAGCAGTATAAAGAAAAAATATATTAATTTATTAAGCATTTGTCCCGCCAACTTATTATATTTGTAATACAAACCTTTGCAAATAGTTACTCTGCAAAAAATTAATATACAAATTTAGGAAACATTTTTTTCAATATTTTTTGAGGTTAAAATGAAAAGAATCATAATTATCATAGTGATAGCGGCTTTTGCATTTGCGCAATTATCGGCATACGAAGAGGGTGGAATTAAACTACCTGCCAAAAAGAAATTGGGCGACAAAACACTTGTCTATAATGGAGCCGGCACCATAACAAAGTTCTTCTTCAAGATTTATGTTATTGCACTCTATGTCGAAAAGAAGACCAGCGATGCAAAATACTTGCTGAATAAAGATGTACCATATATTATATATATGCACTTTAAATATAATGGCATCAGCGATGAAAAAATTATTGATGCTTGGAACGAAGGTTTTGAAAAAGCAACCGGTGAGAATACTGCTAAAATCAAAAAACAAATTGTGCAATTTAACAGTTATTTCAAGGGCTTGGAAACAAATGAAAACGACACTTATCGTTTCGAGTATATGCCGGGTGTTGGAACAAAAGTCTATATCAATAACAAGTACAAAGGCACCGTCAAAGGCTTTAATTTCAAACGTGCTTTGCTCGGTATATGGCTTGGAGATGACCCCCGAGATGATGACGTCAAAGAAGAAATGCTCGGAATTGATGACGATTAATTGTTTTTTCGGATTGGCTTAGTCGCTACATTTGGCGGTCTTAGTCTGGGGCTTAGTATAACGACTTTCTTCCAACTGCATCCTTCGGGGTGCGGTTTGATGCAGCTGGAACACCTCGTCAGACTGCGTAACTAAATGGCACACAGCCGACCCTCACCCCAGCCCTCTCCCAAAGGGCGAGTGAGAAACAGCCAAAAGACTAATCCGCACACTGAAGGATGCGGTTTAGTAGTAATTTTTTCTACACTTTTCTACGTTTTAGTGAATTTTTTACTACGATGCCGCAGGAAAAGCAGTAATTACAAAATATTGTATAAATAGTTGTAATATCAATTGGTTATAAGATTTGTGCAGTTTGGTGTTTTTCTACACTTTTCTACACTTTTCTACATTTCTTCTACATATACCTATTACTTTTCAAAAAACGTGGAGTGAGTGAACACTCGTTTGCAATATAATGGAATCGAGATGTGGCGACAAGAAAACGGTTTTAAAATTATTTTGAACAGAGGACAGCCGACCCTCACAAAAAGGGCGAGGGTGGTAGGTAAAAATAACGGAGCCTTCGGGGTGCGGAGGTGAATGTCTATGATGTATCGGGTATGTGGTCTTGAAACACAACTTTCCGCCGTTTAGCGATACCACTCCGAAAGCTATAATAAACAACACTTTAAATAGATAATATTTTTTATCATTAGGATTTTATTATTAATATTTTTTTTATTAAGTTTATATTACTTCTTTTTCACAAAAACAATTGTTCATAGGGGCATTGATATTGATAGAATTATATACTTATTAAATATTTGCAGAATTAAAAAACATTAGCTGCTAACTTTTATTATTCATAAGTATATAGGCTTTGCTATGAACAAGTTTATTTGAACAGGGCTAACGATTAAATCTAATTATACTTTAAAGGTATATAAGAATAAAATTATTTTCGTTAGCCTTTTTATACCTACTTTTTTTAGTATATATTTAAAGCATTTACTGACTATTTCAATAATCAATTTCAAGACTTTATGGAGTTTAATTATGAAAAATACAAAAAATTATCTTTTGCTTATCTTGCTGTTTGGTATATTGATTTTTACAAGTTCCTATTCTGTAGAATTAATTAATCCTCATTTTGAGGCTAATCTGTTCTTTAATATGTCGGAATATAAAGGGGAAGTTGCCATATTAGCACATGGTAAATATATGCCAGGATATTTTAGGCCGGGTATAGTATTCCTATATAGTAAAAATAAATGGACAAAATTGCCCGAAAAAATATACAATGGCAAAGACTCATCTTCCATTTTATCTATTGATAATATAGGATTTGATTCACTTGGTACTATCTATGTTAGCGGCTATTCCCTATACGCATATAGGGATAATAAGTGGAGTGAATTTTATATTAATGATAAGTATAGAAAAGCCCGAGTGTTCAAACAGTTTGTCGTTGATATTTATAATAATATTTGGATTGTTGCCGAAGTCAACAACAAATCCGACAATACACAATTTGCGGAAGTATATAAATTCAACGGTAAAAAATTTAATTTAATTTGGAAAAACAAATATATGGCGGCTTTCTGGTATATGAATTTTACTTGTCTGCAACGGACAATGGCGGCACTGCCTGACGGCAGAGTCGTTATATACAGAAATATTTCAAAAACATATCCTGATTTCAATAATGAAAAAACGCCCGATATTGTTTTTTTCAATCAGGACGGAAGTTTCGAAACATCAGTAATGATTACCCCTTCGGGTGAACAATTTAATAATTATGATAAACGAGTATCAGATATTTTTGCCGAAACAAAAGACAAGATATGGTTTACGCTTAACCGTAGAAGTTATACACAAAATGGTTCCTGGGTAACATGCTGTTCGGGTATTAGTTTATACGAAAACGGAAAATGGTATCCATTCGATGAAAGTAACGGACTATTCAAAATTCGTAAAAATACTTATGCACCTGTTTGCAAAATTGTTAAATTTGACGAGGATAAATATCTTCTAATAGACAGAATGCATATTTTCTATATGAATAGTAGCTATAAGCTAACTGAACTTTCTTGGGACGATATTTTGAAAAATTCCAAATTTTTGGTTTGCAATAGTTACTATTATGGTAAAAAGGGAGAAAGATATATTGGAAGTCTGTCGCAGACAGATACAAGTTATCATACCAGACCATTGAGTTTTTTGGATAAAGCATTAATGCCCGATGGTGATTTATGGCTATTGACAACGGTTGGACTATTTATATTCAATCCGAACAAAATAGCGGGCGTAAAGACTGATAAGCCGGAAGAAAGAGGAATGATTTATCCGAATCCAGCCATTGATAAAATAAATATCAAAAGTAGCTTGGATTATAAGGGGTATATTATATATAATATTTATGGGGAAATCGTCCAAAAGGGTTACTCCTGTAAAAAAAGTATTAGTATTAAATCCTTATCTTCCGGTACGTATTTTATTCGCTTGGTATTTGAGAATAACAGCAGTTTAATTGAATCATTTATTATATATTAATCAAGGAGATAATAATGAAAAAGTCGTTTTTTATAAAGGAAATATTAATAGTTTTATTATTTGCATTATTAATACTTGTAGGTGAAACCTTTGCACAATCACCTTGTCCCGAAGGTAATACACCTTGGTCAGCAGGTACTGCTAATGTCAATATGGGCCAATATGGACCTGGAGGAAGTGTGAATTTCCAATATCGGAATCAAAACGGGGAAATTCAAATAATAATGGATTGGAAAACATCGTTTCAGAACATATCGGATTTTGTACCAAATTCTGCTTTAAAAAAAATATTAGAAAATAGAGCGGTTGCGATGATTGCCAACGGTGAGACAGGAACTGAGGGTGATATAAAGGTATATTATTCAACAGATTGCTCTGCAAAGGTAAAAATAGCAATGAAACTTGATATGCTGACACAAATACAATGTTGTGATGAGGGGGCTTCAATTTCAGAAAATATTAAAAGGAAAATTGAAAATGGTCAAGAAGTCTATTATTATAATATATATAAATATGTAAAATGTGGCGAGAAATGTTGCGCACGTATTTATCACTGGAAAAAAGTCTGGGATAACATCACAAATGACTTGGTTCTTAATGTTCAAAATCCTATAACTGTTACAATTTCAGATTGTTCGGGAAACTCTAATTTTACCGACTGTATCACCGGACAAGCAATACCGTGCGAAAGCGGTGATTGTAATCAATGGTAAAATTTGCTTTATAAATC
>CAZOOR010000019.1:12238-15561 GCA_964581505.1 uncultured Hyphomicrobiales bacterium | reverse complement strand
CAATACCGTGCGAAAGCGGTGATTGTAATCAATGGTAAAATTTGCTTTATAAATCTTGTTCAATTAACCGCATCCTTCGGGGTGCGGTTTTGTTTTTTGCTGTTTACCCCTCCATGCCGATGAAAATTATTATTACACTAATACAAATTTATAACCCCAGTCTGCCATTATTAATCACCAATAAAACAATAGCTTTGCATTTGTTACGTGTAAGTAAAAATTCTTTATACAAAAGACTTTATAATGCGTAATCGGAACAAACGCACTAATTAATAACTAAGGATATACTAATGAAATCATTTGACGAATTTGCGTTTGAACCGGAGCTTAATCAAGCAATCTCGGATTTGGGTTTTACGGAACCTACCCCAATACAAAGCAAAGCAATTCCACATTTATTAACATCAGAAATTGATTTAATAGCATTGGCTAAGACCGGCACAGGGAAAACTGCGGCTTACGGTCTGCCTATTATTCAGCAGATTGACAGGAATTCCAATCTCACTCAAGCACTTATCATCTGCCCGACAAGAGAACTGTGTATGCAGATTACTAATGATATGACTTCTTACGCAAAACACTTCCATAGTATTAAGATAACTGCTGTTTATGGTGGCGCAAGAATTGATACACAGATTAGTAAATTAAAAAAAGGAACCCAGATTGTAGTCGGAACACCGGGCAGAATGTTAGACCTTATCAATCGTAAGAAACTTAATGTATCGCAAATTCGCACTCTCGTATTGGACGAAGCTGACGAAATGCTTACTATGGGTTTCAAGGAAGAACTGAATGGAATATTGAGCGGTACACCCAAGGACAAACAGACGCTCCTATTTTCTGCTACAATGCCGGAGCAAATTCGCTCAATGACAAAAAAGTATATGCACAAACCCAAGGAAATCACTGTTGGCAAAAAGAATACGGGTGCTGACAACGTCAAGCATCAGTACTATATGGTACATGCAGGTGATAAGTATGACGCATTGAAGCGAATTGCAGATATTAATCCCGATATTTATGGAATTGTTTTTTGCCGCACTCGAAAAGAAACAAAAGACATTGCCGATAAATTAATAAGAGACGGATATAATGCCGATGCCCTACACGGCGACCTCTCGCAGGCTCAGCGTGATGTTGTAATGAGACGTTTTAGGGAAGAGCATTTGCAATTTCTCGTGGCAACAGATGTCGCGGCACGTGGGCTTGATGTGAATAATCTCAGTCATATTATTAACTATAATCTTCCCGAAGACTTTGATATATATTTACATCGTAGCGGCAGGACGGGTAGAGCAGGCAAGAGCGGCATCTCAATATCAATTGTTCACGCTCGCGCCGGTAAATATATTAAGGATTTGGAAAAGAAAATCGGGAAACCTTTTGAGCATGTTTTGGTACCAAATGGCGAGGAAGTCTGCGAAAAACGTTTATTCAATCTTATTGATAGAATTCATAAAATAGAAGTAGATGAGGAACAAATTTTACCTTTCCTACCTGATATATATGAGAAATTTGCAAGTCTGAGCAAGGAAGAAATTATTAAAAAATTAGTATGGGTGGAATTTAACAGATTTCTATCATATTATAAAGATTCCCCAGACCTTAATTTTACTCCTCGTGGTGGCAAGAATAGCAAAGGGAAAAAAGACAGAAAAGGAAGATATGAAGTTAATTTTGCAAGATTTTATATCAATTTAGGATTGAACCACAGTTTGACTGCCCAACGTCTTATGGGTATTGTAAATGAAAAAATGCGTAATAGCAATGCCCTGTTTGGCAAAATTGAGATAATGAAAAAATTCTCCTTCTTCGAGATTGATAAGGAATGCACTGATGAATTGCTGGCTTCGTTCGATAATGCAAAACACAAAGGGGAGCAACTCTTGGTAGAACTTGTCAGGAAACCCAAGACCCCATACAAGAAAAAAGAAAAAGACGACCGTTCATATAAGTCCGGTAAAGAAAAAAAGCGAGCAAAATCTGATAAGCGTAAGAAAGACAAAAAGAAAAAAAATAAAAAGAAAAATAAAAACCGATATTAGATAACTCATATTTATATTTAAAATCCCCTGCCTTATAATCGGGCAGGGGATTTTTTTTTATATTAAATACTGATAGTCATATATATTTCATTAAGTTTGTATATACTTATTTGTAATATTTAATTACTAATCTGTATTTATTATTACTATCAGTATATGTGCAGGTTACTTTTATTGTTATTAATGTTAAAAATATAAAACATATAAATTTTTTATAATTTAATAAAAGGATAAGCAATGAAAAAATTATTACTGACAATTACGGTAATATTATTCTTTATGCTGTTTAGTATTAATACCTACTCACTTACGAATTTCGACTACTCGGGAATAGCATTTGACGGCAGCGGAACAATATTGGTTTCACAGTCGGTATCTGTAAATATTCAACTGATTGATAATGGGGCTCTTCAATATGACGAGATGCACACAGGAGTAACAACAGACCAGTTCGGTGCATACACTGTGGATGTAGGTAGCGGCACGGTTAATAGCGGAGTGCTTGCAAATGTAAATGCAACAAAAAATTTGCATATCAAGTCCACTGTAAATAGCGCCGGAGTATGGGTTGTATCTTCAATATTAAAGCCAACAATGGCTGTAACCGGTGCAGGCAATGCAAGTAGCAACTGGGGACTAACGGGCAACAGCGGCACAAGTGCAGGAACTAATTTTATCGGCACAACAGACGATGCCGAACTGCATATAGACGTCCGTAATAACGGAACGGTTGAGCAATCATTACGTATAAACACAGAACAGGCAATATATCGCGAAAGTGGCATTGCGGGAATTACTACCGGAAAAGCACGCGGTCAATATGCTATTGATATGCAAATACACAGAACAAACACAAACCAAGTAGCAAGTGGAGACCTTTCTACAATAAGCGGCGGTGCCAGTAACACAGCCAGCGCATCATCTTCTACTGTGGGCGGTGGTGATGCCAATATAGCAAACGGTCCTGCTTCTACTGTGGGCGGTGGTGGTGATAACAAAGCCAGCGCATCATTTTCTACTGTGGGCGGCGGTGATGGCAACAAAGCAAGTAGTCCGGCTTCTACTGTGGGTGGCGGTGATGGTAACAAAGCGCGCGGTTCTGGTTCCACTGTGGGTGGCGGTAGCGATAACGAAGCGAACTCGAACCTTTCCACGGTCGGCGGCGGATATCATAACATAACGAACGGTTTTTATTCCACAGTGAGTGGCGGTAAAAGTAATGCAGCGAGTCAATCTCGTTCCACAGTGGGTGGGGGTGAAAGTAATAGAGCGAGCGGT
>CAZOOR010000019.1:0-12138 GCA_964581505.1 uncultured Hyphomicrobiales bacterium | reverse complement strand
GAATTCCACAGTGGGTGGAGGTAGCAGCAACAAAGCGACTCAACTGAATTCCACAGTGGGCGGAGGTCAAAATAATAATGCGACTCAACAGAATTCCACAATAGGTGGGGGTAAAAATAACAAAGCGAGCGGATTTTATTCAACTATTAGTGGTGGCGAGGGTGCTGTTGCCGATAAGTGGGGACAAAATGCCTATGCAAGTGGTGGATTTGACGATATTGCCGGAAATGCACAAACGAGTGTATTTGTTGCGAGGTATCAAACAACAAATACAACAGAAACAAATTTACGTTTAGATGGTAATAATCAATATATGACGCTTAACGACCAAGATGCTTGGACATTCAAAGCATTAGTAATCGGTAAGAATAATAGCGGTTCCATTTATGGCTCTTATGAAATTAGGGGCATAATAATAAATAATAGTGGTACACTTACTATTAATGGAGTGTCTTCTGTGGCAAATAGAACAATTTATGAAACAAATGCCAATTTAGATGCAACTGCTGTTATTAATGGCACAGCGTTATCCATTCAAGTTAAAGGTTTAGCCGGTGTAACAATCCACTGGGTTGCCCGCGTGGAAGTTGCACAAGTCAATTATTAATAGCAATAATTAATAGTATTTTTTCATAAATCTCCTGCTCATAATCGGGCGGGGGATTTTTTTATATCATCTGTCTTTTAGGGAGAATTCGTTGCGGAATAAATAATTATATATAATATAGACACAATTTCATAGTTTCCATACCATTTTGTACGATTTAAATTTTGGAGACATTACATACATTCTTAAGTCCATTATCCTAATAAAATACTAGTATTTATTTAATATATATGTATAATACGAGTTTTGAGGCAAATCATATATCAATAAATATATGAATGCAATAATGTATTTCAAAGTCATTTTACCGGAAGTTCAAAAAAATGCAAGATTAAAGTAAAATCATATTTGTAAGTATTTAATTAATTGTATTTGTATTTTGATAATATATTGATATATTTGTATATAATCTTATTGGTAATATTGAATTAGTCTCTTATATTATTTATTATTAATAAGCATTGTGCTGTTATTGGTTTTTTTTAATATTGATAATTATTTTTCAATAATAAAATAGGAAATATAATGAGAAAAGGATTCTTTGTTTACGCATTAGCATTCTTCACATTAATGAGTGTCTGCTCATATTCATTAACCAATTTTAATTACAAAAACATCTCAATAGACAGGAATGGACAGATATTGCCTGAGACAAATATTGATGTACAAATAACATTAATATCAGAGACGGGGGCTATTCTTTTTCAAGAAACATATAGCCGCATAACAACCGACCAGTTCGGTGGCTTTATGATTGAGGTTGGTAGTGGTACGTTTATACGAGGTTCAATGAGCAATATAGTCACAAAGGCTGGCACAAGAATTAAAACAGAAACACGAGCAGTGGGAGCAGGTGCTTGGGTGATTTCGACATTAGAGGCATTGTCGGAGGCAATGAGAAATGCACAAGAAGATATTTCAAGTATTGCATGGCTTCTTAGTGGCAATAGTGGAACCAGCCCCGGTACGAATTTTCTTGGAACAACCGATAATGAGGATTTACACATTTGTGTAAGAAAAGGAGACGAAGTAAAGAATGCATTGATTCTTGATACAAATGGTAGTCTGCGACATGATTATCGTATAAGCGGTGCGCCATATTCCGGTTATTCGCGTGGTTTATCTGCGGTAGATTTACAAAGTGTAAGGCACTTGTCAAGACAAGTAGCTAAAGGCAATTATTCGACCATTGGTGGCGGTATAGACAATGAAGCAAAAGATAATTATACAACAATAAGTGGCGGTTCTTATAATGTTGCTTGGGGTGCATATTCAACAGTTGGTGGTGGATATGGAAATAATACATATACCCCATATTGTACAATCGGTGGTGGATATGGAAATAGAGCATTTCTATATTCAGTAGTTGGTGGTGGAAGAGGAAATAGTGCAAATGGTTGGTACACTACAGTTGGTGGCGGCATGGGAAATAGTGCTAAATGGTATTATTCGACTGTTGCAGGCGGAATCAGTAATGAAGCAAAGACATGGGGTTGTTCAGTTGGTGGTGGCTCAGCTAACTTATCAAGTGGTAATTTTTCTGTTGTAGGCGGTGGAACTAATAATAAATCAATCGGATGGTACTCATCTGTTGCAGGTGGTAGAAATAATACTACTAATGATGAATTTGGAACTATATCCGGAGGATATAATAATTATGCTTCAGGCCAAGGTGCAACTATAAGTGGTGGTACATACAATGTTACTAATGATACCAGCACAACAATAGGTGGTGGGTATCATAACGAGACAAGTAAATATGCATCAACTATTAGTGGTGGATATTTAAACAAAACTAATGGAATTGGTGCAACAATTAGTGGTGGTCAGGCAAATTCAGCAAATGATTCCTGTTCCACGGTAGGCGGCGGTCGGGAAAACACTGCGAGCAACGGTTATTCAATTATTTGCGGCGGTTATTCAAATGTAGCGAATGGGTATGGTTCAATTGTTGTCGGCGGATATAAAAATAATTCGAATTCTCTTTTAAATTTTATCGGTGGCGGATATAATAATTCTGCTATTGATTCATTTGCCGTAATAACAGGTGGTTTTGCAAATACGGTATCTGGAAAGCGTGGTACGATAGGCGGCGGGTCAAATAATACAGCGAACGGAAGCGCTTCAACAATTGCCGGCGGTGCTTCTAATCAAGCATTTGGAATTCTATCCGCAATAGGTGGCGGTTTAGGTAACAAAGCAGACAGTGGATTTTCGACTGTTGCCGGTGGGTATCAAAATGAAGCAATTGGAAATTATGCAACGGTAGGCGGTGGACAAGCTAACATTGCAAGCGGTGAGTATTTTTCTACGGTTGCTGGTGGTTGGGACAACAAAGCAAGTGGAGAAACCTCAACAGTCGGTGGTGGTAAACATTGCGAAGCAAGCGGCAATTTTTCGACTGTGAGTGGTGGTGAAAGTAATAAAGCTAGCGATGTTATGGCAACAGTGGGTGGCGGAATTAATAATACGGCAAGCGGCAGTTATTCAACAGTTAGTGGCGGTGAAAAAAGTGTAGCAAGTACTGAATGGAGTACTGTAGGGGGCGGTCGGGAAAATGAAGCAAGTGGTGGAGCAAGTACTATCGGTGGTGGTTTTGGCAATAAGACAACTAATATTTGGACGGTTGTATCCGGTGGTCAAGAAAATATTGCAAGTGGAGAAGCAAGTACTGTCGGCGGCGGTATCAGAGATACGGCAACCGGAAATTTGAGTGTAATAGCTGGCGGTTATGAAAATAAATCAAGTGGCAAGTGGGCGGCTGTTGGCGGTGGTTTTGGAAACAAAGCAAATGCGGATTGGGGCACTGTCGGCGGTGGTGGCGGGAATATTGTTGATGGTCAGTGGAGTACTGTCGGCGGCGGTATTCTAAATGTTGTAAGTAAAGATAATTCTTTTATCGGCGGTGGTAATGGAAATAGTTCAAACGGTGCATTTAGTACTATTGGAGCCGGTTCAGCAAATAAAACATTAGGAGATTATTCGACAATATGCGGAGGTAGTTTTAATATTGCTAATCAGAAAAACAGTTTTATTGGCGGTGGCTACAGTGATACGGCGAACGCTGATTTTGCAGTAGTTGGCGGCGGCTATCAAAATAAATCAAGCGGCAAGTGGGCGGCAATATCAGGCGGTCAAGATAATAAGGCTAATGGTGATTGGAATATTATAGGAGGTGGATATAAAAATGTAACCGACAGTGCATATTCAACAGTATGCGGTGGTGGAAATAATACGGCAATAGGTAAATGGAGTACTGTTGGAGGTGGATATAAGGATACGGCAACCGGAATTTTTACAACAGTAAGCGGTGGTTACTTTAATAATGCAGGTAGCAACGGCTCAACTGTTGGTGGCGGTATGCATAATATTATTAGTGGTGATTTATCAACAATCGCCGGCGGTTTGGATAATAGAGCGAACAATGTCATTTCCACAGTCGGTGGTGGTGCCGGTAATATTGCCGGTGGTCGTAATTCAACAGTTGCTGGTGGTGGCAACAACACTGCGAGTGGTGATTCTTCAACAGTTAGTGGTGGCGACAGTAATACTGCGAGTGGTTTTTCTTCTTCTATCGGCGGTGGTTCTTTAAATAATTCAAGTGGTGAATATTCTACAATAGGAGGTGGTTTATCGGCTGTTGCAGACAAATATGGTCAGAATGCCTATGCAAGCGGTAGATTTAGCGCAAATGGAGATGCTCAAACTAGTGTATTTATTGTCAGGAACACAACTACTGATGCCATAGCTCAGAATCTTTATTTGAATGGCACAACGGAAGGTATGACAATACCTACAAATACAAGTTGGATATTTAAAATTATGGTTATTGCTCGGAATGCCGACGGAATTGCAAATTCTGCAGGATTCGAGATAAAAGGCGGTATTGATAATTCAGGCATTTATGGTGTATCGACAAATCAATTATACGGTCCGGCAATATGGAATGCAACCGCCGTGTTATCAAGTGGTGAATTAGTTATTCAAGTTACTGGTGCAGCTGGAACGACTATTCGTTGGGTAGCGCGTGTCGAAATTGCAGAAGTTCGTTACGACTAATTATTTATTGAACATTATCCATTAATCCCCTGCTTATAATCGGGCAGGGGATTTTTTTTGTTTTCTCTGCTATTTCCGTCTAACAGTTAGTCAAATCATGAATCATATTGACGCGTCTTTCATGGCGGACGCCTGCAAATTCCGTATTAAGAAAAGCAAAAGTGATTTTCTTTGCCAAATCGATAGAGACAAGCCTTGCTCCGAAATTGAGTACATTGGCGTTATTATGTTCGCGTGCCAGCCTTGCCATTTCTTCCGTAATGCAGTTAGCCGAGCGTATTCCTTTTACTTTGTTAGCCGTTATAGACATACCGATACCCGTGCCGCACATAATAATGCCGCAATCACATTCGCCTGTGGCAACAGCATCTGCCGCCGCTTTGGCATATTTGGGGTAGTCGCACGAGTCCTTTGAATCTGTGCCGAAGTCCACTACTTGATGTCCCAATTCTTTCAAATATTCCGATATTTCTTGCTTATATTCATAAGCGGCATGGTCCGAACCGAGTGATATTTTCATCTGTTTGTATAAATTTAGTTGAACAATTATATATAAAGACTAGTATTTTCTTCTTAAAAATGCTTTCTAAAAACTTTATAATATATTTTTTAATTGTTTAATTACCAAATAATAATTTGCAAAGGCTGAAAAAAGCAAAATGGAAATTGAAAGAAGAAATACCCGACATATCGAATCTAAGCCCCGCAGAATTTGCCCGAATAATTTCGGACGGCTATTGGCAACCCGCAAAGCATCTGTCCTTACTCGATGAACAGTTACAGAGACTAATTGCACGTGAGTATCGCGGTTTGATTGTCAATATGCCGCCGCGGCACGGGAAATCCGAATTTATTTCGATGTATTTTCCCGCTTGGCATTTACTGCGTTATCCCGATAAACGAATTATACTAAGTACCTATTCCAATCAATTTGCGGCTTTGTGGGGCAGACGTGTTAAGGAATTGATTGAAAGCAATAAAGAGCGGCTGGGAGTAGGATTCAAGCACGATGCACGCTCTGCCGCAAGTTTCGAGATTGAGGGTTCACGGGGCGGTATGCACAGCGCAGGTGCCGGCAGTTCTATAACAGGTCGCGGCGCCGACCTGCTTATTATAGATGACCCTGTGAAAAACAGTATGGACGCCAAAAGTGTAGTCAAGCGTGATTCACTTTGGGATTGGTTCAATTCTACGGCATTGACGCGATTGGAGCCGCTTGGTGTTGCTGTTATTTTAATGACTCGCTGGCATCGTGATGACCTCTGCGGTCGTATGCTCGAAAAATATAATGTTATATCATTAAACGATATTATTTCTTTGAAAGAAAAGCGTAAAGTATGGGTACACCTATCAATTCCGGCTATCGCACTCTCCAATGATATTCTCGGCAGAAAGAGCGGGGAAGCGCTCTGGCAGGATAGATATAATATTGAAGAATTAATGGATATAAAAAACAATCTCGAAGCCTCTTGGTTCGAGTCGATGTATCAGCAAAATCCCTTAGCACGCGAGGATTCCCCATTCAAACGTAAGGATTTTCGATATTTCACAGAGGAGGGTGATTTCTATTTACTTGGCGGCGATACTCGCTACGAAAAAACTATTTATAAACAAGATTGTGTAATTAGAATTACTGTGGACCTTGCCGTTAAAGCAAAGGAAAGTTCTGATTATACGGTTGCATTAGTATTTGCAATTACGCCTGCAAGTCAAATATTGATTCTCGAAGTAATGCGTATGAAAATTACAGGAATGGAACAAATTCGTATGTTTGAGGAATTGCAAGCGAAATGGTCTCCCGACCGAATCGGAGTAGAAGCCGTACAGTTCCAGACGGCATTAATCTACCAACTGCTTGATATGGGTTTCAATATAGAGCCGCTAAAACCAATTGTAGATAAATTAATACGGGCGCAGGGCATTAGCCTTCGCTTGGGCAACGGACGGGTTTACTTTCGAGCAAAAGCAGACTGGTTGCATAATTTTGAAAAAGAGCTTTTGGAATTTCCCGAAGGCAAGCATGACGACCAAGCGGACGCATTCGCATACATTGATAAAATGATACATAGAAAAAGTATAGGATTGCCAGTAGGCAAAAGAAAAAGGAAACAAATTGCATATAGATTTTCATTTTGAAATTAGGAAATAATAGAAAAATTACAAAAAATTTTGTATATTGAGTAGGTTATGGGCTTTGAATTACTTTGCTAATTATTTATGAAGAATGTAAATATATTTACAATGATATAGACAACAAATTAATTCAGATAAATAGGATAATTAATGGATACTTCGGACACTAATCAAAATGAACGGGAACAAGCCGAGCTAATAGCGGCTCTAACATTAAAAATAGAGAAATTTTGTAGAATTAAAGAAGAATTTTTTACCGAGAAGTTTAACCTTACACCGGCGGAATTTCGTTGTATGCGATATATTAGGGATAATATTATTGTTACAACAAAAACTATTGCAAGAGATATGAACTTGACAGCCGGAAGAATTACGCATTTATTGGGCGCCCTGGAAGAAAAAAAAATGATTAACAGACAAATTGATTGTCAGGACAGACGCTCCGTATTGATTTCGTTGACAAGCGAAGCAAATGAATTTATCAACAAGGCTTTCATAGAATATACAGACCTACATATTGATATTCTAAAATATTTACCAAAAAACAAAAGGAAAAGTATTATCCAAGATATGGAGTATTTTTTCAATGCATTGCGAAAATGGGCGAACGATAACGTAATGTAAGTATTCTTTTATTTATTTTATAAGCAAGCCAACCCTATTGTTTTCTTGTTCATTCCTTTGTTACACATAATAACAATGATTTTTTTTATGTAGAACAACTTTAATTAGATTTGAACGTGTTTAGTTATTGAATTTGATTATTCTTTAAAAAGAAATATAATAAGACAGAGAATGAAGAAAACAAACTATATTGACCAGAGAGATACTTATAAATTAGTCGAAAAGTTAATCTCCGGCGATTACTCAGATGTACTTTCAATGCTGAAATCTATCGTTAAAGACGTTGTTGATTTGGAGCATTTTGCTATTAACGGCGGGCGTATTTGGAAACTGGAATCCAAGCAAGCGGCATATAAACTCTGCTACCAATACGGGAAGTTTAATAAAATTCCCGAAAAATATGAAATTAAAATTGAAGACCAGCCCATTTTGGGAGAATTGACCGACAAAAGAGTAATGCTGAGCAATGAAACCGATTTTGTTTTGCAAGAACTTGGCATCAGGCTTTATTCCGTTATCGGCATCGGCGAAATTGTTAAAATTCAATCCGGCAAATTCTATGAATATGTTATCGGATTTAATGCACCCAAGATGCAACAGTCATTCTTCGGGCTTCTGCATATAATATCCGGTGTTACAACTAATGCAATAATGGGGCTTAGGACTAAGCTCCGTCTGCATGATGCTATAAACAGCACTAAAAGAATTCGCAGAGATTTAGACAAAGCCTCCGAAATTCAAAGGCAACTACTGCCCAATCATTCCAAGCGTTTTCATGATTATGATATTTACGGACACTGCCAGCCCAGTGAAGGGGTTGGCGGCGATTATTTTGATTACATTGTTCGCGAAGATATTGAAGACGATACCCTGGGTATAGTAATTAGCGATGCGGCAAGCAAAGGTTTACCTGCCGCTATTCAATCGCTTTTCGTTTCAGGTGCAATTAAAATGGGGCTTAGCTACGCCACCCGCATATCGGATAATTTCAACAAATTAAATACATTAATATTTGATACTTTCGTATATGAAAGATTTGTTACTCTATTCTATTGCGAATTAACTTTGTCCCAGAACAGGTTGGTACTATATGTAAATGCAGGACACCCGGGACCAATACATTACAGACCAACCACTGATTCTGTCAAACTATTAGACCCAACAGGCGGAATTCTCGGCATTATGCGTCAGCAGAGATTCGGACTTGAAAATATTAGGATGCAAAAGGGAGACGTAATGGTGCTTTATACTGACGGAATAACCGAAGCTATGAACGAGAACGATGAACTCTTTGGCGAGGAAAGGCTTATTAAGATTATTAGAGATAATTATCAGCGTTGTGCAAAGGAAATCAACCTATTGATTTTGGAGGCTGTGCAGAAATTCAGTTCAAGAACGAAATATACTGATGACAGAACTATCATCGTAATTAAAAGGCTCGAAGACACAAAAGAAATAAAATCTGACAATAAATAAAGAGGTATGCTTGATACTTTCTACAATTTGCCGATTAATTTGAAAGAAATAAGATGAATTATAATTTTATAAAAACATTGCGTTTGGTTTTTTTTATATATTTACTCTCGTTTTTAATTATTTCTTGTGCTAAGGAAAATCCCGATTTGGTAAATCCTCCCTTGCCAAGCGAAACAGTAAGAATCCGTTTATTTAATTTTGCATCGGATAAATTGGAGCGAAAGTTGAGTATTGATGGTACTGTAAAGACCAATACTACTGCTTATGCTTCTCTATCACCTGCCGTAACACCACCAACGGCGGATTCCATTCTGCTCTCCACACTGCTGAATGATAAGCCGGAATATACAGATTCAACAAAACTGAAGCTGTGGCGGGATATGCGATATATTATTTTTGCTCTGCCGAAACCGAATTCAAATAAACCGGTTGATACATTAATAACTACCGTAACATCATTTGCACCTGTCCGCGATACAAATCATTGTTATATATCATTAATCAATATTAATAATGAGGCAGATGCAAAATATTCCGTAGTTCTCGGTTGCCCTAACGGTCAAGTGGCATTTCCGCCTGTTTCATATATGAATAAAAGCATTGAACAGGAAATACTCGCCGGCAAATTAGCTGTTTCTATTATCAAAATTGGAAAAGACAACAAGAGAAAATCACTCGGATTATTCGATTTGCAATTGGAGCGGCGCGGTGATTATCTTTTTGTTATTATGGGCGATACACCTGCTCAAATTAAGATTATCAATCGCCGCAATGATGGACCCGGTGCAATGAACTCGCTCAATCTTATTAGTGCTACTTTGGCTAAAATTCGTACACTAAATTTTACTAAGTCCGAAATTAGCATTAAGAAGTCGCCCGATAATATATTCTTAGAGTCGCTTGCCGGCAATTCAATATCCGCATATACCGAAGTAACCGCTTGCACATCTGATTTTCTTGATTCTATTGTTGTAATGAAAGCGGGTGCATTTTCTTCGTTTGTAAAAACTGGATTAGTAGTCAATCATAGTTATTCTCTCTTGGTTTTCGATTCTAAAGATGGCGAAGCAAGCAATAGTATGATTATCGAAAACCCCACAGAATTAAAGTATCCCAAAAACAGTGCCGCCGTACAAGTGATAAATATGGCAAAGGATTATCAACCATTCGGTATATCACTTGGGGCGCGTGATGCCCTGAATACCGATGTCGGCTATGTTGCAGGCGAACAATTAGCATCAAATCTTGAATACGGAAAAATTTCCGGGCGTACCTATGTGCTTGCAGGCAGAGCGCCTATTACCGTATTTTCGGCAACATCACCCCAACGCCTACTACATTCGTTTATAGGCAATTTTGAGGCTGGAAAAAACTACTTACTTGTTGTCAGAGCCATTGACAAGGAAGATATTAATATTTCAATAATTGATGAAAGTAAAGTCAATTCGGCTATTAATAATATCGAAACAGGCGCTTATACTCGCTTAGTTCATTTTGTCCCCGAACTTGACTCTATTCGCATATCAATTGACAATGTACTAACCAATGCAAAAGTGTTTTACTCTAATTCATTGGCAACCGTATTGCCACTCGGACAGAATACAATTCGCACAAAAGGAGTTGAGAAGACATTTACAGGTGAGAAAGATTTTCGTGATTTATTGGTAGCAACCGGCACTAAGGAGCAAGCGGAAATTGTACATATTCATACAAAAAGTATGGCATATAATAGTTCCCTATTCAACAGACGAGTGCTGAACGTTGCAAAAGATGAACCGTTACTCACTGTTTATGACGATGATGTCAGGCTTAATAATAAGATTAAGCCCTTTGTAAAAGATTTGGCTTATGGAAAAGTATCAGAGATACAACCTGTCTATCTCGAACGCAAGTTCAGTTATTTATTTTATGATAAAACAGACGGTGAGCTTCTGAAGCAGACAAGTAATATATCAATGTCATTCGGAAAAAATTTCACGATTATTTTCGGCGGCAATAAGAAAGTAATTTCAAAAAAACCGCTTACTTATAATTATTCCATTCTGCTTTTACAGGAATATTAATTAATAATTCCATTCCTACAAATTAGGAGCAAAAAGAGATACAAGCAAAAGACATAAAAATATCCGCACCTTTAACGATGTGTATATGCGTAGTGCGGGATTTTGAAACACTAACTTTTCAAATTACTATGTTGTTTGTTTATATTCATTTTTTTAATTTAGCACTTTTGTCCAATTCCTGATATATATTGTTTGCCACAGGTTTTATTCTATAATATTTCTGATTCAGAATTGTAAATCAAGTCTGACTCTTTTTTTACAAGTTCTAATTCATTAACTAATTTAGTCTTATTCGGCTTATAAATCAGCAAAACAATAATCAATATTACTGTTAATCCTAAATGAATATAATTACCAGTCAATAGGAAACTGATAATTGCAAAAAAAGCAGGTCCTTCAATGAGAGCAAGTTTAATGATTAAAGCAGACCTATACTTTTCCATTTTTTCTTTGAAGTTTGATTTTTCCCGAATTTCATTAAGTATTTTCTTAAAAACAAAATTGCTTGCAAAAATCCCTATAAGGACAAATATTGGAACAAGAATAAGAAGTACTTTATCTATTTCATATCCGACTGGCTCAAATCCTATAATTCGCCTAATTAATGATACTATAGTAAATAACACAACTCCAATTACTATGGCGATGTGTACAATCTTAATAGTTTTAAAATATTCACCTGATGTCATATTAACTGTTTCCTTTGATATTTTTTACATTTTATAATTGAATGGTGATAATATTCTTTTGCTTTTGTCTTGCTTGCACTATTAACACCTGTACATACGCAATATAACAAATTTTACACATATAATTTATATATTGATATTTGAATATAATTGGGTTGAACAAACACAAATGAAGTAATTTTATGATTTTGTAATATATGGGGTAAAGTCGAACTGTTTAGATATTTTACATTTGACTTGTTCGGCTGTTCGCTCCCTCACCCTATGGGAGCGGGCTGTGGTGAGGGTGGCTGTTTATTCAGCAATAAAAAAGAGACCGCTTTATTAGGCAGTCTCTTTTTATTAAAAAATAGTTGAATATTTATCTGCTAATAACCAATCTTGTAATAATTTTTTTCGAGTAGAGTTCAGTAATAATAAAATACACTCCTGCGGCTAACTTTGAGGCATTTGCATTAAATACCATTTTCCTCTGCAACACTCTACC
>CAZOOR010000018.1:0-37786 GCA_964581505.1 uncultured Hyphomicrobiales bacterium | reverse complement strand
GCTCCGCAGGCACCCCCTCCGAAGGGGGACATATTCGGCTTGATGTGTCGGACTTAGTGGCGGGTGTGTATTTTGTGCGTGTGGGTGGTAAGATGTATAAGTTTGTGAAATTATAGTTTTAAATTCACCTCGGCAAAGAGAATGTCATTGAGACGAGCGAAGTACAGTAACCGCATCTATAAGGGGGTGCGGTTACTGTTTCCACAATATAAATTATTAGTATTATTCAATATTTTTCAAGGATTCTTCGGCGGCATCAATCAAGGCTTTTACAGAAATATTTTGTCCGACTGCATTATTCATCCATATAGCAGGTGTAATGTTGCCGGATAGTAAACAGCGTGTAAGCTCATCGGCAAAATTCTTGCCCTTGAAATTCTCACCCAATTGGAACTCAATTAAATTACCGACAGGATATGCCGATAGATAAAGAGGATAAACAATCATATGCGAATATACAGCGAGAATCGGTTGCTCTTTTATGCCGAATATTTCTGCATAATATTTGTTCCAAATTTCTTTTGCTATTTTGATTGTTGTTTCTTTCAACTGTTCGGGTGTTGCTTTCGGGTGCTTGTAGAGCCATTTCCAAACTCCCATATCCACTAGTGAAACACCCATTATTTCATAAGCAGACCAGAAATTATCCAGTGTCTTGAAATAATTTCGCTTCGGGTCGCTGTTATTTATTCCAAGTAATTCGAGGTCTTGTTTTTGGAACAGAAATGCTACCGCTTCCGTGAATGCAGTATTTGGTACCCCATGCAACATATAGTAATCAATATTCTGCAAAGTGATTGTTTGCTCTACATTATGACCGAACTCATGGACGGCAATATTATATCCTTTGTAATCCATTCCGTTTTGTGCAACACGTGTGCGTAAGTGTGCTTTATCACTTTTCATTTGCGCCCCCGCAGCATGTCCCGCACCGCGAGAGGGGTCCACCTGAACGTGAGCGGCAATCCATTCAGCCTTATCTTTTGTAAATCCAAGTTTTGTTAGAATTCCCGGCATACCTTTTGCAAAAGCCTGCGGTGTAGGATATTTCTTTCTTGTGATTGTCGATAGTTCTTCTTCGGAAATTGTACTGCGGGCTTTGAAACCATCATACCAAATATCAAACGGTTGCAAATCCCTGCCAAGTCGCTTCTTAATCAATTTAGCAATATTTTTAACAGTCGGTGAGGAAACTAAATTAATGAATATTTGTTCCAGTTCCGGCTGTGGGATTTCCATATCTCTGGCAAATGAACGTTCGATATACGAGGGATAGAAAGGACAATATTTATCCTCGGCTTCTTGCGCACGGAATAAATCAAGCAGATACTTGTAGCGTGTATTAGGTTCCGGTTTTACTTTGATTTCTTTATTATCTTTGTAAACCATATTACTAAATGGATTCCAAGTGTAATTTCCGCTGTTTATCACCGGTTCAGGTATTGTCTGAGTTACTATACGATTCATTACTTTGTAAATCATTTTCTGGCGTTGCAATCCGTCCGGCTCGGCATACTGTGCTTTCAGTTCATCACGCAGATTCCAATGAGTAATAAGTTTTTTATCTTTCTCAAAGTAAGATTTACCTTCGTCATCAACTAAGTAACCTACATAGATATTATAGTTGGCAATATAGTTGTCCGCTTTTGCAAGAGTTTCTGCAATGTTTTGCAAAATCTCTGCCGGAATTCGAGAAGTAAACAAATCACCTATACGGGCATAAGCCCACTGCTTACGCGTCCAATTTTTACCAAGTTCATTTTTTTCTTCAAGAGAATAGAAAGGGAAATTTAGCATTGTGTAGAATGCTATTTTGTTCTTGAATAAATCATTATTGAAATGCGATGAAGGGTCGTAGCCACTGAACATAAGGTCAATGGGCATAATATCACCTTCCTGTACTTGCATTGTCCAAGAAAGTTCAAGTGCAAGTTTATTGAAATTTCCGTTTACCGATTCAAAATATTTCGATAGTTTATTAAAAACCATTCCGAGTGTATCCTCCGAAGCAATAAAATTGTCCGTACAGAATTTACGAAAATCGTTATTCGTACCGTCTTCCGATGTCCAAAATTTTGCAACTTGTTTAACGCCACGTTCCAAATGCTTTGGAATATTCTCGTCCAGTTTGTTTTTAATTTCTGTGAGTACATTTCTAACGTCGGCATCTGTTATACTGCTCATTTTGTCTCCACCTATTTTTTCGCAACTGCTCAGAATAGTTGCTACTGAAAGTAATAAAATCAAAAAATATTTCATATACAAACCTATTAAATAATTAAAAAAATTCAATAATATTTATTAAAATTACGAAAAATCACAAACAACAAAAAAATATTTATCGCCTGATAATTTTCCCCGAAAATCTTCTAATACTTTATTATTTATGTATTTGGAACAAATTGTTATTATATATTAATAAGTAAAATCGAAAAAAAATTGAAAAAAAATCGAAAAAAAATTGAAAATTACAAAAAAATTTACGATATTAAGGGTAATTCTTTAATTAACATAAGGAGTAATGTTTATGAAAAAGTATCTACAATTTTTATTGTTATTGGTTTTGGTTGTTTCTTGCGCTCCCTCGGTCGAGCCGCTGACTAACCAAGAAATTGAAGCTGAAAAGCGTTCTGTTATAGAAGTACTAAATAATTATAATTCCGCTTTTCAACAAAAGGATTTTGCCGGTATTCTGCCAACTTTAGCAGATGATGTTGTGTTTTTCGGAACAGATTCCTCGGAGGTAATTAATAATCTAAATGAATTTAAGCACAAATTGACAGAGCAGTTTAATAATGTTGATGAAATGCGCTATGGAGATATGAGTGATATATCTATCCAAATGGACCCCTACGGTACATTTGCATCAATCATTTACGGTATGCCTTTGACGGTTGTTAAGGATAATATTCTGCATAATATGTTCCTTCGCGTAGCACGTACATTGAGAAAAGAAGACGGTCGTTGGGTGATTGTCAGCGGTATCATCGGAGTAGCACAAGGTACCACAAATGTAAAAGCTGATACACTGTCCAAATAAACACATTTTCATTACAAAATGATTTTTTATCAATTTTGCCTGTTTGATATGCTTATCGAACGGGCATTTTTATTATTTTTGTAATGTTAAGATTGTTAGAATTAGAAAATCTATATATTATTGTTCATTAATAATAATTTTAAGAAAACAAAAATATTGATACTAATTTATTTATTATTCACAAACAGAAGTAATGTTTTATGGACACATTATTATATTTAGTACCTGCAACCGGATTGGTTGCTCTGCTTTTTACTTATATTAAAGCAGTATGGGTTTCAAAGCAGGACCCCGGTAATGAACGAATGCAGAAAATTGCCAAATATGTTTCTGATGGCGCTATGGCATTCCTCAAAGCGGAGTACAAGGTTATTGCAATCTTTGTTATCATCGTTGCAATTCTTTTGGGAATACAGGGAGCAAGCTTAGGCGAAGCGTCTTCGCCCTTGGTCGCATTGTCATTCCTCATCGGTGCTTTTTGCTCCGGTTTAGCCGGATTTATTGGTATGAAGGTTGCTACTAAGGCAAATGTAAGAACTACAAATGCCGCAAGAACCGGTCTGAATCAGGCTCTTAATGTTGCCTTTACCGGTGGCTCCGTTATGGGTATGGGCGTTGTTGGGCTTGGTGTGATAGGTCTCAGTGCACTTTTCATATTATACAGCAATATGTTCGGTACGGACTCGCAAGAAGCATTGTCAAGGGTCATTACCGTTGTTACCGGATTTTCTTTTGGTGCTTCATCTATCGCTCTCTTTGCAAGAGTCGGCGGTGGTATCTATACGAAAGCCGCTGATGTTGGCGCCGACCTTGTCGGTAAAGTTGAAGCGGGAATTCCCGAAGACCACCCGTTGAACCCCGCAACAATAGCAGATAATGTTGGCGATAATGTGGGTGATGTTGCCGGTATGGGTGCAGACCTTTTTGAATCTTATGTTGGTTCCATTATAGGAACAATGGTTCTTGGTACTGCATTTTTCTCTATTCCCGAATTTGCTAATACTCCTTTCGGTGGAATGTCGGCTTCTATTTTGCCGCTTATTCTTGCCGCTGTTGGAATTCTTGTTTCCATAGTCGGTACTTTCTTTGTTAAAGTAAAAGAAGGTGGCAATCCGCAAACGGCACTAAATACAGGTACATTCCTTGCCGCAGGCGTTATGATTATTGCTTCTTACTTTATTATTAATTGGATGCTTCCCGCTTCATGGGTATTTAATGACCCATTATATGATAATCCGAAAGTTATTACTTCATTCGGTATCTTTATGTCCACTATAGTCGGACTTGTTGCCGGTGTTGGTATTGGTATGATTACCGAATACTATACTGGTTTGGGCAAAGGTCCGGTAAAGAAAGTTGCTGAACAATCATTAACAGGTGCCGCTACAAATATCATTGCCGGTCTTGGTATTGGTATGATGTCCACTGCCATTCCGGTGCTTCTAATTGCCGTTGCTATTATTATTTCATTTGATTATGCAAACTTATACGGTATTGCTATTGCCGCTGTCGGTATGCTTGCAACGACAGGTATTCAGCTAGCTGTTGATGCTTATGGTCCTGTTGCAGATAATGCAGGTGGTTTAGCCGAAATGTCCGAACTTCCTCCCGAAGTTCGCGAACGTACGGACAAACTTGATGCAGTTGGCAATTCAACCGCCGCTATCGGAAAAGGTTTTGCTATTGGTTCTGCCGCTCTTACCGCTCTTGCTCTGTTCGGTGCATTTATGACTGCCGCTCATATCAAGACTATTGACATTTCAAAAGCAAATGTTATGGCAGGATTATTTATTGGTGGTGTACTGCCTTTTGTTTTCTCTGCTATGGCTATGGGTGCTGTCGGACGTGCCGCTATGGATATGATTCAAGAAGTTCGCCGTCAGTTTAAAAATATTCCCGAATTGACAGCCGCTCTTAAAATTATGAAAGAAAAAGGCGATGACCATAGTAAGTGGACTGCTGAGGAACAAAAAGTTTATGAAGCCGCTGATGGAAAAGCCGAATATTCCAAATGTGTTGAAATTTCAACAAAAGCCGCCATTCGTGAAATGGTCCTTCCCGGATTGATGGCTATTATTGTTCCTGTTATTATTGGTTTTGCCGGTGGTGCTGAAATGCTCGCAGGCTTGCTCGCAGGTGTTACGGTTGTTGGTGTGCTTATGGCTATTTTCCAATCAAATGCCGGTGGCGCTTGGGACAATGCTAAGAAATCTTTTGAAGAAGGTGTTGATATTAACGGTACGATATACAAGAAAGGTAGCGAACCTCATAAAGCCGCCGTTGTTGGTGATACGGTTGGCGACCCGTTCAAAGATACATCTGGTCCTTCGATTAATATTCTAATCAAACTTATGTCAATCGTTGCTTTGGTTATTGCAACACTTATCTAATACATTTGTTTGTTTGATTTAAAAGAGGCTGTCCTTTTGTGGGACAGCCTCTTTTTTTATCGGATAACTTAAGCCCCGAGTTTCGCTATAATAATGAAGCATCTACGGGGCTTAGGTTACAGTGCTGTTTTCCGGCTGTACTTGCTTTCTCTTTAACCTAGCGATGTAGATACTCTTGATAGCTCCGGCTGTTTCATATTCTTTAACCCACCCCCAAACCCCCTCCCGAGAGGGGGCTTAAACAGCCGAACAGCCCGTCCTACCTTCGGAAGTTTGTCGCAAAAAAAAACGGAACAGCTGGAAGCCGCTCCGTTCATGTATCAGAATATAAATCGCTTATTTGGATTTGCCGCAATCCTTTGAGGATTTCTTGCCTTTACAGCATTTAGCATCTTTATCTTGGCATTTTTTATCTGCCTTGCAATCTTTGTGAGATTTGCATTCTTCTTTTGATTTGCATTTTTTGTCTGCTTTGCAATCTTTGTGAGATTTACATTTCTCTTTTTGTTTGCAGTTTTCCATTTTTGCTTTTCCACCACAGCACTCTTTTTTAGATTTATCCGTTAAACCATCAGCAAATACAGTCGATGCCGTAAATATAATTGCGGCTATAAGCATTGTTAGATTTTTTGCGAAATTCTTCATTTCTTCTCCATATATTTATAAATACTACCTATTACACCATTAATTACGTTTACTATCAATTATTATTATAACACTCTTAAATTTTTTTAATAATAATTATCTTTTGTTTATCGCCACAAATTAATCTTAATATGTTAGAAAATTTTTGTAAATTGTAAAGATATTAAATAATGAAAAACTTGGAGTAATGTATGCGAATATTAAGACTATATGTATTAATAACACTGTTAATTAGCCAATCTCTTTATTCGGAATATAAAGCCGCCTCTAATTCATTGATTGCAGGAGCTAACAAGAATTATGCTTACAGTATTTATATTCCCGGTGATGAGGTCAATGGAGAACATAAAGCGGCAAAAATAATCAATATTCCATATCTTACTTCGGATAAGTATTTACCTAATTCAATTCATATCAAAACTAAGCAACGTGTTAGTATTGATAAAAACACAAACTCTATCTATTCATCTACCTTAATGGTCGATTTGAATGACTTGGAAATTCAAATGGTTAGCACTCCCTTTGCAAAACCAAAAGGCGATACACCTCTGCAACCGGAACCTTTCGGTATTGACCGCATACTCGAAATACATTACAAAAGCAATATAAATCCCTATGATGTATGCCGCAGACTTATGGAAAATCCTGAAGTGGAATATGCAGTTCCTATTTTTATCTATCAGCCCGTTTTCTCTCCTAATGACCCGAGCATAAACAAACAATGGTTCATCAAGAATATGAAACTGAAAGAAGCATGGGACATTACAAAAGGCAGCACTCAGGTTGTCATTGGAATTGTAGATACAGGAACCGATTGGGAACATCAGGATTTGGCGGCAAATATCTGGACAAATCCAAAAGAAATTCCTAATAATAATATTGATGATGACAGCAACGGAAAAATTGATGATGTCAGGGGTTGGGATTTTGTAGGTAATGTCAGCCAAACGGATATTGCTTATGGACGTTGGAAGGAAGACAATAATCCGACTAATCCCGGGACTTCTTCCGCCAATACGCATGGGACTCATGTTGCCGGCTGTGCTTCGGCGGTTACAGACAATAAAAAAGGTGTAGCCGGTGCCGGCTTCAAAACAAAAATTGTTCCAATAAAATGTTCTTCGGATAAGAATATTCGCGGTATTTTTCGTGGTTATGATGCTATTACTTATGCCGCTAATCTCGGTGTAGATATTATCAATTGTAGCTGGGGCGGCGGGGGATACAGTCCTGTCGGTCAAGATGTAATTAATAATGCCGTTGCAAAGGGCTGTCTTGTTGTCGTTGCTACCGGCAATGACGGTAAGAATATCGACAATGGTGAGTTCTACCCGGCTGGATACGACAATGTGCTTGCAGTCGGTGCTACACGCTCGAATAATCGCAAAGCAAGTTTTTCTAACTGGGGATTAATTACTACTGTATATACACCCGGTCAAGGCATTTATTCAACAGTCCCGAAAAACAAATACAAATATAATAGCGGTACATCAATGGCTAGCCCTATTACTGCCGGTGTGGCGGCATTGGTCAAAGCCCTACACAAAGATTGGACTCCCAGACAAATAATTCATCAATTACGCTCTACTTCCGAAAATGTAGTTACGACTACCCCATCATTGAGACCATATTATTATGGAAGACTGAACGCATTTAGAGCATTAAATTATAATCGTACAAATGGCGGTCCAAGCATACCGGGCATCGAAATTAGTGATGTTATTCTCGGCTCGGGCGATGCACTGAAAAACTACGAACCTATTGTAATTAGTCTTGAAGTAACGAATTATCTTGCACCTGCCGGTAATGTTATATTAAAAATAGAACCTCAGAATAATTTCATTAGCATCAATACAAAGACAATCAATGTCGGCAATTTGGGGAATATGCAGAAGAAAAAAGTTAGTCTTGCTTTGCAATTGTTAAAAACCAATCCTTGGTACGAGGGGCAAGCCTCAATTCTTGTTACAATAGAAGCAAGTAATTACAAGGATTATCAACTTGTAAAAATCCCGGTTAAAATTACAACAGACAATAAATTATCTCAAAAATCATCACTTCCCGACTTGTTTGTTCCTAAATGGATTGGTGCTTCGGCACCACAACGCAACGTACTTTGGGCAGTTGGCTATGGTGGTATGTTCGGCAATAATGGCGGATTTTATAAATACAGCAATGGTATTACTTCCAGCAAAGGCTTATCTTCCGAATACGCTTTTTGCGTTGATGCCTTTGATGCTAATATAGCATGGGTCGGTACAAGCGATAAAAACGGAAAATCGGCAACAGTGCAAAAAACCGTTAATGGTGGAAGCAAATGGACTGCCGTTAGCGTTACTAATATTACTACATTTATTAATACTATTCATTTCTATGATGAGCATAAAGGAGTATTCCTCGGCGACCCAAAAAACGGGAAATGGGGAATTGCCCTTAGTAATAACGGTGGAACTACTTGGAAACAACCCCAAGCAATACCGCCACCACTAGCCGATGAGTCCGGTCTTGCCGGCTGCGGCTTCTATCAGGATAATTCCATTTGGTTCGGCACAAATAAAGGACGTATTATTCGCTCGAAAGATAAAGGGAGAAACTGGAGTGCTTCTACAATTAATGGCGCCGGACAGATATGGGCTGTTGCAATATTAGATGACAACAATGGGCTTGCCGTATATTCCGAGAATGGTTCTACTAATAAATATATTGCTTCCACATCAAACGGCGGTGCTACTTGGCTCAAGAATAGATATGATTTTTCGGCAAATAAAATCAATCCGATTTATTTCTTTACAAATCCCAAAGCCGGCAGAATCTATATGCTTTGCTCTGCCGGACAGATTTATGATACAAAAGATAACGGTGCTACTTGGAACCCTGTGCTTAGCAAATATCACGGCAATTCAGTAATTGGTGCCGCAGTGGACGTGCCGATTAGCAAAATGCGTATGTGGGATATCGGCAACTCTATTTCTTATTTGGATTTTACTTACTTACCGAAAAATCCAATAAGAAAAATCGAATTGATTTCGGCGACAACAATTAAATTCGATACAACTATTTTCGGTCGTTTCGAATTAGGTGCGGCAACTATTGAGAATAAGGGTAATGTCCCAGCTCGCCTGACGCAGGAAATTGTTCCTGACGCAGGTGTTAGCTCTGACGAGTTTAAATTTTACGGAACACTTAGAGATGTTGTAGAACCTGAAAACACTGTCTCAATAAGAGTTAAATTTAAGCCGGAAAAAGAAGGACAGAGAACAGCAGTTTTGAATATTAGTTCAGATGCCGAGCCGCACAGTATCAAAATTAATTTAATTGGTTATGGCAAAAAGCCGGCTTCAGTTGAAAACACAGATGAACTGCCGGCGGACATTATTCTTTCACCAAATCCTGCACACTCCCTTATTACCGTATCGGCACATCAATTTATTTTTACAAAATGCTATATTGTTGATATGCAAGGACAGAGACTCAAAACATTTCCCGATGCACAATCACAAATATTGGATATTTCCGATATTATGCAAGGAACATATATTATTATTTTTGAAACAAATAAAAAGAAATTTTTCAAAAAAATATCAATTGTCAGATAGATATGAAAAGAACAGCAGTAATTATGGCGGGCGGCTCGGGCGAAAGATTTTGGCCATTGAGCAGAAAGAGGAAGCCTAAACAATTATTATCCCTCGAATCGGATAAGATGATGCTTGAGCAATCTCTCAATAGAATTTTACCGGTAATTCCACCCGATGATATTTTTATTATTACGAGTGAACTTCTGTTGGAGCCAATCCGTGCGGCTATTCCATTATTACCACCGGAAAATATTTTGGCAGAACCATTTAAAAGAAATACGGCTCCTTGTCTCGCACTTGCCGCTTCATTTATTGAAGCAAAATATTCGCCTGAGTACAAGCGTGAAGAAATTTCTATTGCTGTATTGACTGCCGACCAATCAATCAAACCGGACGAAGGCTTTGCTGAAACTATCGCTACTACTCTCGAATTTGTCGAAAAAAATAGTGCCATTGCAACAATTGGTATAATACCTTCTAGACCCGAAACCGGTTACGGGTATATAGAAATTAACGAGCGTTTTTCCACAGAAAAAAACAAACCGGAAATTCTCCCTGTTGTTAAATTCCATGAAAAACCCGAACTTCCTCTTGCTAGTCAATATCTCGAAGCAGGCAATTATCTATGGAATAGTGGAATGTTCTTTTGGCGGTTGGACGTATTTATTGAACAGATGAAGAAGCATCTTCCGGCAGTTGGAAGTAAAATAGATGAAATGAGCAAGCTTTCCGTTGGCAAAACAAATATCGCTCATAAAAATGCGTTCAATTATGTAGCGGATATCTTTGAGAAATTTCCTGACATTTCAATTGATTTCGGCTTGATGGAAAAAGCAGATAATGTAGTAGTAGCAAAGGCGCTTTTCGATTGGGACGATATAGGTTCATGGGACTCGCTCGACCGTATTAAGAAGAAGAATAAAAATGGGAACATCATAGAAGGTATTACTTCGCTACACGATGTAGCAAACTCCACAATAATCAATCAATCCACAGATAATAAAATTATTGTTGCGGGTATTGGACTGAATAATTTCGTTATTGTCGTTACCGATGATGCCGTACTTGTATGTCCGAAAGATAGAGTGCAAGAAGTCAAGCAATGCGTCAAGCAAATACGCGAAAGCGATAATGACAAATGGCTCTAATTTAGAAAATTTGTTTGAAATAATAGTTACACTCTGGGAGAACAGGCTGTTTACTACTCCTGAACCCCCTCCCGGGAGCGAGTAGAAAAGGCATAATAAAAGACCGGAGCCTTCAAGGTGCGGTTTGGTGGTCAGCTGTTTTTAACCCACCCCCAAACCCCCTCCCGAGAGGGGGCTATCTCTCCTCAACAGGTGTTCGCCTGTTCCCCTGACCCCCGACCCCTGAATCCTGACTTTACATTTTCACAAACTTATACATCTTGCCGCCAAACCCGAAACATCAAGACGAATATGTACCCCTTCGGAGGGAGTACCTGCGGAGTAGGCGGGGGAGGATAAAACCACATTACCAAGCACACATCATACACTTTAACATTATGGAATGGATTGGCTTCGCCGCTACCTTCGGCGGTCTTCACTTCGTTCAGCATGACGAACGTTTTTGTTGTAAAAACCGCACCCTAAAGGATGCGGTTTGTAGAAAAATTTCTACACTTTTCTACGGATTAGTGAATTTTTTACTACGATGGGGTAAGAAATACAATAATTACGAAATATGATATAAATAGTTGTAGTTGCAATGTGTTATGAGATTTATGCAGTTTGCTCGTTTTCTACGTTTTTCTACACTTTTCTACACTTTTCTACACTTTGCAAATTTCTTCTACATATCCCTATTACTTATCAAAGAACGTGGAGTGAGCGAACACTCGTTTGCAATATAATGGAATTGAGATGTGGCA
This sequence comes from uncultured Hyphomicrobiales bacterium, assembly GCA_964581505.1. GTDB lineage: Bacteria > Bacteroidota > Ignavibacteria > Kapaibacteriales > UBA2268 > CAZOOR01. The sequence continues at coordinate 26,242 of CAZOOR010000018.1, read as the reverse complement.
ACAAGAAAACGGTTTTAAAATTATTTTGAATGAAACAGCCGACACACCTCTCCGTCAAAGCTTCGCTTTGCCACCTCTCCTTGATTAAGGAGAGGAAAAAACAGCCACATAATGCCTTTTGCATTTTACGCAACAATGTCATTCCTACGACAGCAGGAATTTCGTCAGGCAAAGAATGGGGCGTTCGACAGTGCGTGAGTGGTGGGGGCGAACAGCCGCTCCTCACCCCCAGCCCTCTCTCGTGAGGCTGCGAGCAATTATTCGCTTATAGGATTACTGTCTGGCGCATTGTCTTTTTCTTTCTTTATTCGGGAAATATATACTAATGTCAGGACTACGCCCAATCCGAAGAGGATACCGGCAATAAAGTATATATAGCCAATACCGTCTAAAACAAATATATTGCCTAAAAAAACGATGAGTGCAATATCAATTAAAAACATTCCCGATAAATATAGTTTCTTCATTGTTACTTCTGTCGCCATTTGATTTCTCCGTTGAATACTAATTGTATTTTATTTTGCAATTTTATGTATAGCCAAGCCAAGTAATGCACCCAAAAAAGTCGTCATTATACAAATTGGTATTACTGAAAAAGGCTCTTTCCAAGCAATTAATATCAAGGAGGGAAATAAAACCATTAATGCAATGAGTATGCCCTTAATTATCGGATTAATTTTAAATTCAACGGAAGCAATGAAGAAACCGACAACGAGCCACATAGAAAAAGCCGATAGATTTGCGTCCCAAGATAATTTTTGCAACAACATCGGAATAACATCTATTACCCCTGCAATGCTTCCAAGAAGAAGACCGATTAATTGTTTTTTCATATTACTCCTCTAAACCAATTGTAAATACTACTATTTATATTAATAATTATCAATACGAATAACTAATGCTTTTAATTGTATATAGATTGCTGTTGCCGGTATCGGGTTATTGCAATTATCTCCAAATTATAAAATTGAAAATTTTAACAATATGTGGAAAAATATCTGATATTAGCGTGCAACAATAATAAGGTAATTTCGTATAATTTTACTAACTTGCAATTTGTAAGTTAAACATTTATAAAATAATTAGTGAAAATGAGGCAAAATACAAGAACATATCTAAGAACAAACGTCAAGACGACGAATTGTGCCTCGTTCCAGCCGTTTAATCCACCCAAATCACGTGCCGGCAAATTATTCTTCTTCAGGCACTATCAGACAGACGCCCCCATTTGAAAAATAACACGGAAGTATCTATTGTTGTTTTTTATTAGCGAACAAACTATTAGCAAATAAATTTTATTATTACATATTTAATCAGGAGATTATGATGAAAAGAGACTTTTTATCTGTTTTGGATTTTACAACCGAAGAAATACTCGAAAGTTTTGAAATTGCAAAGGATATGAAAGCCGATAGGCAAAAGTATTCAAAAGCATTGGAAGGTCAGGCTTTGGCTTTGATTTTCGAAAAGCCCTCACTTAGGACACGTACAAGTTTTGATATTGGCATTCAGCAATTAGGCGGCTATTCGCTTTATCTTTCACCGAACGAAATTAGTCTCGGTAAGCGTGAATCAGTCAGCGATGTTGCCAAGAATTTGGAAAGAATGGTGCAGGGTATTATGATTCGTACATTCGGACATGACATTGTCGAAGGTATGGCAAAATATGCCGGCATTCCGATTATTAATGGATTGACCGATTATACTCACCCCTGCCAAGCTATGGCTGATTTCTTGACCTTGCAGGAACACAAGGGCAAATTGGAAGGTTTGAAACTTACTTATGTCGGCGATGGTAATAATGTTGCACATTCATTAATGAATGCCGGCGCACGTCTCGGAGTTGATGTAACGATTGCTTGTCCCCGCGGTTTCGAGCCTAATATGATTGCTTATAATGAAGCAGTAGAAGAAGCAAAGAAGACCGGTGCCAAGATTGAAGTGGTTCACGACCCGAAAGAGGGCGTCAAAGGTGCAGACGCAGTATATACAGATGTATGGGCATCAATGGGACAAGAAGAAGAAGCGGCAAAAAGAAAAGAAATTTTCCGTCCATATCAGGTTAATGCCGAATTAATGGCTAATGCAAATGACGGAGCTTTGTTTATGCACTGTTTGCCGGCACATCGCGGCGACGAAGTAACCGATGAGGTTATTGATGCACCGACTTCCGTGGTATTCGATGAAGCCGAGAACAGACTGCATGCACAAAAAGCCGTTATGTATAAATTGATGAAAGTCTAATTAAAACGAGGTTTTTGTGGCAAAGAAAGCTTTGATAGCGGTCGGTGGTAACTCGTTGATACGTGCCGGCGAAAGAGGTACTATTCCCGAGCAGTCGGCTAATGCTCATACAACCGCTCGCAATATTGCCAAGATGATTAAATCCGGTTGGGATGTCGTCATTACTCATGGTAATGGTCCCCAAGTTGGGGCGGCTCTATTACGCAGTGAGCGTGCATCGAACGAGGCGTATGTTCACCCGCTTGATGTATGTGTTGCTACAACGCAGAGTGAAATAGGCTATATTATGCAGACGGCAATGGAATATGAATTAAAACAACTCGGTATTGATAAACTTGTAACGACTGTCCCTACAATGGTGAAGGTCGCTAATGACGACCCGGCTTTTGAGAATCCGACAAAACCGATTGGTCCTTTTTACTCCGAGCATATTGCTATGGAAAAAAAGAGAAGACTTAGTTGGAACGTTGTCGAAGATGCCGCTCGCGGTTATCGCCGTGTTGTTGCATCGCCCGAGCCGCAGGAAGTTCTTGAACTCGCGGTTATTCGTAAAGTGATAGATTTGGGAATAATTACAATTGCACTTGGTGGCGGCGGTATTCCTGTTGTTATTGAAGACGGAAAAATTGTTGGACGCGAGGCAGTGATTGATAAAGACCGTTCCTCGGCTTTGCTTGCAAAGAGTCTTGATGTCGATTTGTTCCTTATTTCTACCGATACGGACAGGGTCTATTTGGATTTCAAAAATCCTAACAGACGTGGTATTGATAGGGCAACTGTTGCCGAAATGGAACAATGGATGGCAGAAGGACATTTTGCCCCGGGCAGTATGGGACCAAAGGTCGAGTCTGTCATAAGATATTTGAAGAATGGCGGAAAACGTGCTATTATTACGTCTTACAACTATCTGGAAGATGCGTTGGAAGGCAAAGCGGGAACTTTGATTGTCCCTTAATTTGACAGAATTATAATAATATATTGAGGCAGTTATGCATTTAAAACATATTGTTTATTCGCAACAGTTCAATCTACCATTGATTATGGAACTTTTCGAGCGAACAAATATGATGAAAAAAATTGTTGCTCGTGGCGGCACGAAGGACTATGATGACAAAATTATGGCGACTATGTTCTATTCGCCATCAACGAGAACACGTTTCTCCTTCGAATCTGCAATGTATCGTCTCGGTGGCAAAGTCCTATCAACAGAGCATGCCAAGGAGTTCTCCTCCGAGGTCGAGGGTGAACGGCTTGAGGATTCCATCAGAATTATTGGTCATTATAGCGATGTAATTGTGCTACGCCACCCCGAAAAGGGCGGTGCGGAGCGTGCATCAAAAGTTTCTTCTGTTCCGATTATCAATGCCGGGGACGGGGACTACGGTCAGCATCCTACACAGGCATTGCTTGATTTATATACAATTTATCATGAGTGCCAAACTCTTGATGGTCTCTCTGTTGCATTTATGGGGGCGCTGGACCACGGACGTACTGTTCGTTCTCTTGCGTATTTGCTGAGTAAGTTCGATAGAATAAAATTATATTTTATCGCACCTAATGAACTGCAAATTAAGCCTGATATTTTGGAACATCTTGACGAAAAAGGAATTGCATACGAACTTCTTTCGGATACTTCGGAGATTATCAATAAAGTCGATGTATTCTATCAAACTCGGATTGATAGGGATAGGCTGACAAAGAAGCGACAGAATTTGGATAAATTCAATATTGATTATCAGTTTGTTAAGAAGATGAAGAAAAATGCAGTTATTATGCACCCATTGCCGCGTTCCGTTGAGATCAGTCGTGAAATTGATGCAGACCCGCGTGTTGCAATTTTCAGGCAGGCAAAGAACGGATTGTACGTTCGTATGGCTCTGCTTACTATGTTATTTGATGAAATGAATTAATTTATTTAATAAGGAAAACACTATGAATACAAAGAATTTTATTGAAATCGAAGAGCAATACGGCGCTCATAATTATCATCCGCTTGATGTTGTTGTCCAAGAAGCCGAAGGTGTCTGGGTAACCGATGTCGAAGGAAAGAAATATATGGATTGTCTTGCGGCATATTCCGCCGTAAATCAAGGACATTGCCACCCGAAGATTTATGATGTTTTTGCGGAACAGGCAAAACACGTTACTTTGACAAGCCGCGCTTTTCGCAATGATAAACTTCCTATGCTCTATAAAAAGCTTAATGAAATGACAGGCTACGATATGTCCTTGCCGATGAATTCGGGTGCCGAGGCGGTCGAAACTGCAATAAAAACAGCACGCCGCTGGGGCTATGATGTCAAAGGAATAGAAAAAGATAAAGCCGAAATCGTTGTTGCTACCGGCAATTTCCACGGTAGAACAACAACTATTGTCGGGTTCAGTGATGACCCTTCATCATTCGGTGGTTTCGGACCTTTTACTCCCGGATTCGTTTTCCACGAATACGGTAATGTAGAAGACTTAAAATCGAAAATCAATAAAAACACCTGCGCCGTTCTGATTGAACCTATTCAGGGCGAAGGTGGTATTGTTATTCCTCCCGAGGGCTATTTGAAAGCGGTAGAACAGGTATGTAAGGAAAATAATATTCTTTTCATCTGTGATGAAATTCAGGCGGGACTTGGGCGTAGCGGCAAGTTGTTTGCTCATTATTACGAAAATGTACGTCCCGATATCGTTATTATCGGCAAAGCACTTTCGGGAGGCTATTATCCCGTTTCCGCTATTCTGGCAGACAAAGATGTTTTAGGTGTAATCAAGCCCGGTGAACACGGTTCGACATTTGGCGGCAATCCTTTAGCTGCCGCTGTTGCCGTACGTTCCCTCGAAGTACTCGAAGAAGAAAAATTAATCGAGCATTCATTCGATACCGGTAATTATTTCATAGATAAATTGAGAGCAATCGACAGTCCGCATATAGTCGAAGTTCGCGGTCGCGGTCTATGGATTGGATTTGTACTTGACAGAAAAGCACGTCCCTATTGCGAAAAATTAATGGACGAAGGTTTGCTGGCAAAAGAAACCCACGAAAATATTATTCGTTTTGCCCCTCCGCTTGTAATTACGAGAGATGAAGTTGATTGGGCTGTCGAGAAAATCGAAAAAGTTGTTAAGGAATTAGATAAGGAAGAGTTTTAAGTGACATTAGAACAAAAAATCGGGCAGATGGTTTTGACCGGCTTCCGTGGTCTGACGGTTGACGACAGCTCTCCTATTGTTGATGATATTCGTAACGGACGAGTCGGAGGTGTAATTTTATTCGATAAAGATGTCGCCCTTAATTCAGATATTCGTAACATTGAATCACCGGAGCAAGTAAAACGATTGAATAGTAAATTGCAGGAATACGGTGAAGGCAATTTGATTATATCGATTGACCAAGAGGGCGGATTAATTACTCGTCTTAAAGAAAAGCATGGATTCCGTCCGACTGCATCACATAAGTTGATAGGTGAAACCGATGATAGGGAATTCACAATAAATCAAGCGGCGGAAACAGCGGAAACTTTGTCGGCGGCTGGGTTCAATATGAATTTTGCTCCCGTTGTGGATTTGAATTTAAATCCGTCAAACCCTGTGATTGCAGGTTTTGAAAGAAGTATATCCGATGATGTCGATGTGGTTGTAAAGCATTCTGCTATCTTCGTTGATGAATTGAGAAAAAAATCTATTTTGTCCGCATTGAAACATTTTCCGGGACACGGTAGTTCGACCGAAGATTCACACGAAGGGTTTGTTGATGTTACTAATATTTGGCAATTAAGAGAGCTTTCGACTTTCCGTGATTTGATTGATATAGGGAAAACCGATGTGATTATGACTGCTCATATTTTTAATTCCAATTATGATAAAAGGTATCCGGCAACTTTATCAAAAGGTTGGCTGACGGGTATTTTGCGTTATGGTTTGGATTTTCAAGGTGTTATTATCACTGATGATATGCAGATGAAGGCTATTAGCAAGCATTTTACTTTGGTAGAATCTATTGAGCTTACAATAAATGCCGGTACTGATATTCTGATGTTTGCAAATAATGTCGATTTCGATGAAGATATTGCTCGCAAGGTTAATAATATTATTCTGGAACTTGTGAAGACTAATAGAATATCGGAAGAACGAATTAACGAATCTTATGAACGTATTAAATTATTGAAAAATAAAATTAACGGTTAGTTTTTTTAACATTTATTATTTTAAAAAGGAGTCATTATGGCTAACGAAAAAATTAAAATTATCATTGTCGGCGCCGCCGGTCGTGATTTTCACAACTTCAATGTTGTTTACAGAAATAATCCGAATTATGATGTCGTTGCATTTACAGCGGCACAGATTCCTGATATTGACGGCAGAAAATATCCTGCATCACTCGCAGGCGAATTGTATCCCGAAGGTATTCCTATTTATGCCGAAGAAGAACTCGAAGCATTAATTGAAAAGCACAATGTCGAAGAGTGCGTTCTCTCATATAGCGATTTGTCTTATGATACTGTTATGCACATTGCTTCGCGTGTTATGAAAGCAGGAGCAAGATTTTCCATGCTTCCCGCCGAACCGACTATGATTAAATCCACAAAGCCGGTAGTTTCGATTACGGCAGTTCGTACAGGTTGCGGAAAGAGCCAGACAACACGCGCGGTTGTAAAAGCATTGCTCGAAGCAGGCAAGAAAGTTGTTTCAATTCGTCATCCTATGCCTTATGGTGATTTGGAAGCAATGAAAGTACAGCGTTTTGCCGAAATCGAAGATTTGACAAAGCACAAATGTACAATCGAGGAAATGGAAGAATACGAACCGCATATTGCTATGGGTAGCGTTATTTATTCAGGTGTTGATTATGAAGCAATTCTCCGCGAAGCAGAGAAAGAAGCAGACATTATCGTCTGGGACGGTGGTAATAACGATATGCCTTTCTACAAACCCGATTTATCAATTGTTGTTGCCGACCCGTTGCGTCCGGGACACGAAATTGCATATTATCCGGGTGAGGTTAATTTCCGTATGGCTGATGTCATTGTTATTAATAAAGTAGATTCCGCATATCCCGAAGATGTCGAAGAAATCTTGGATAATATCCGTGAATATAATCCGACAGCAGAAGTTATTCTTGCCGCTTCGGCAGTAATGGTTGATGATGCCGATGCTATTAAGGACAAGGTTGTTCTCGTTGTCGAGGATGGTCCGACATTGACACACGGCGAAATGACTATCGGCGCAGGTACGGTTGCCGCACGCAGATTCGGTGCCGCCGAACTCGTTGACCCCAGACCTTATATTGTCGGTAAAATCGGCGAAACTTATGAGAAATATCCTTACATTGGTACGTTGCTTCCCGCAATGGGCTATGGCGAGGAACAAATGAAAGATTTGGAAACAACTATCAATAATACAAAATGTGATACTGTTGTGATTGGAACGCCGATTAATCTCGGTCGCTTCATCAAAATCGACAAACCGACATCACGCGTATTCTACGAATTGGCGGAAATCGGCGAGCCGAAAATCAAGACAATTCTTAACGATACAATTTTGAAATAATATTTATTATTATTTTCAATACAACAAGAGCGGCTTTCGAGCCGCTCTTGTTTTTTGTGTTAGTGTACAAAATGCTTCTTTTTATTTTCCAAAGTATTTACACCAATAGTATAGGCATAAGCGGCTGATGGAATGAACTGAATGTTTAGTTCTTTATAATTCTTACTACCTTCTTTAAGGATTGTCGTAACAATTGGATTATTCAGATTATTCTCAGTACAGAATTTATACAAACTTTTCAATTCGTTCGGTTTATTAAAATATCTGTCCGTCCATTTTATTTCTATTGCCCAAGTAGGTTTAAGTGTTGCATTATCTAAAGCCACCATATCCACTTCGCCTTTCTGCCATCTTGCATAAAATGGAACAAAACCATCACTGTGCATCCATTGGGCAAAAATAGCGGTTTCCACCATATTACCGAACATTTCGTCTGTTGCCGTAATGGGTGTAAATAGGGCGCTTCTTAAAGAGGGATTTGTCAGATAAATTTTGAAAAAATTATCCCGTCTGAATTTCTTTCCGCTTTGGTCTATTCTTTTTATCTTTTTGATTAAATATGCCGCTTCCAGATATTCAATATATTTTTTCAATGTGGACTTGGGAACTTGGGATTGCTTGGACAAAGCATCAAGTGAATTTTCACTTCCACTATTATATGCAATAGTTGTAAAAAGAGAATTTAATTCACGAGTATCGCTTATTCCGTAGAGGCTTGGCAAATCACGCAGTAATACTTTGTCCACTATATCCTGCCTGATATATCTACCCGGATTGGCTTGGATTTCTTTTGAAAAAATAACTTCGGGATAGCCGCCGAAATTAATATAATCAATAAAATGCTTATTCAATTCATTCAAATCCGTAGAGGAATGAAATTTGAACTCGTGATTTCGCCATGATTTGGAAACCGGAGTAATTAAGCCGTCAAGTCTTTTTAATGAGATATATTCATGAAAGGTCAATGGCGGTAACAAGAAATCGGTGAATCTGCCGGCTCCACTTTCCGTACTGGCATATTTTAATGCGGCAGATGCAGAACCCGAAACGATGAACTTATTCTGCCGATAACTGTCCACCAATGATTTCAGATGAACTTCCCAATCTCTACAATACTGTATTTCGTCGAAAATAACAAACCAATCGTTTTTGTCCTCAATCCCCGTGGCTTCTTTAGCATATAGAAACAATTGTTCAAGTGAGATATTATTATATATCGGGTTCTCAATAGTAATAAAGATAATTTTTTTTGGATTTATACCTGTTTTTATCATATCTTCGACAAGATGGAATAGCATTACAGTCTTTCCGACTCGTCTTGGTCCCATAAGTACCAATGCTCTTCTTATTGCTCTTTCATAAGCAAGCGGTTTGAATAGTTCAAAATATAATCTTCTCGACATTTCGTTATAATCATCATCAATATGTCCGCTTATCCACCAAGGATTTTCAAATTTTATTCTGTCTATTACCTGTTCTTTAGAAATACTTTTTATCATAATACTCCTTATTTTTATTACAAATATACTAAATAAGAGTGAAAGAACAACCTTATTTAGTAAAAAATACGTAAATAAGAACTATTTGACAATTTTAGATGCTTATTTAGCAATTAAATAGAAGAATGATAATGTATTAAATCATTAATACTTCACCGCGCGATTTTATCAATTCTTGATGAATTTAATCATTTTGGTTTTATAGAAATATTCATCAATAATTCTAATAAGATAAACACCCGTTGCAAGCATAGATACATCAATTGATTGAGATTCGATAATTCCACTAATGACAAGTGTCCCGGACGAAGAAATTATTTCATAATGTTTTCCGGAATATTGGTGATTAAAATACATTTTTCCTGTCGTAGGATTTGGATAAATAATCGTTTGATTATGAGTCTTCTTCTCAATTCCGTTTATTTCCTTATACTCAAATGCTCCTATGTCAAACCCTTTACCTTGTGGTCGTTTTGTGTCGATGAAATCAAATAAAGGGGCATCGTTCGCAGTTCCTGCATCAATGCAAGGACTATCTTTTTGCAATAAAAAATCACCAATTTTAGGATTTATAAATAATGGGTTTTTAGCAATATTTCCTGTACCGGCAGGAAGAAGAAAACTATTACTAAAAAAATCACAGTAAGAATAGGCAAATTTTAATTCCTTACTTCCGGTACTTAATGTTTTAAAATTACTGACAATACAGTTGAGCATTTTGTTGTTATTGTTTTCTCTATTTGTTTCAAAAAGATAAGTGCCATTATTAAAAATGCAATTTGCAAAAAGATTACTATCAGCCGGAGATGCTTCCGAATAGTTGGAGAAACCAATTGCTATGATTGATTTATCAATAATGCAATTATTAAAAGTGTTATGTCTTCCGCAGTACTGCGCCCCGTCATCTTCGTCTGTATCCATAAAATAAATACCTGATGTACAACTATCCGACAAGCAATTATTGAACTGATTATAACTCGCTCCATCTCTGACCAAATATCCTAACACGTCATCAAGTGTGCCAATTGCAACACAATTCTTAAACTCATTATACTTTGTCCCGCGATGTCTTACATAGAAACAACCGCCTTTCATATCTTTTGCAATGCAATCTTCAAATAAATTATGTTGGCAATTCCCTTTCAATCCCATTCCATGACCAATGTGTTCGAGGTTGCCTACTCGCTCAATCATACAAGCTCTAAAAGTATTATAATTACCTTCTGTTACAATATAATAATCAGTAGATGCCGCTTCTGTCATATCCTCATCGCAATAAACTCTGCAATTTTCAATCAAGTTATTGTTTGCCACAATTGAAATTCCTTCGGCACAACTATTGACTACAATACAGTTGCGAACAATATTGCTATCTGCATAAATGATACCAATACCCAAGCCTGAATATGAGTCATTTATATCACCAACATTCATTACAATTATATTATCCAATAATAGATGATTGCTTGATGAAGACCAAGTATAAATTCCTGATGTGTAATTCGTTATTTGAATATTCTGTATATTTACATTAGCCGCACCGTTAATATCAATACCTACACCTTTAGTCCGGTCGCCACCATTAATAAGTGGCATTACTTTTGCATTAAGTGTATCGCCATACTTATATTCTAGGAATGGACTATCGCCGGGTTTTTCTTTATATCCAAGAATAACAATTGGTTTTTTTCGTGTTCCGTTTTTCTCAATTACAATATTTTCATTTCCATAATCTCCTGCTCTGATGAAAATTGTATCGCCTGCTTTCACAGGACTTGATGAGGAAACCGCGTAACTTATTGTTCGCCACGCACTTTCTACACTTATACCGGAATTGTTATTATTGCCGGATAGTGATACATAATAATTAGATTGTACTTCTGTGAAAATGAAAAGTATTAATAATATTGATGTATAAATTATTCTATTCATATTAATTATTTCCTTAATACATTTTTGGTTTATTAAATTTAATTCTTGTATATCCAACTAGATACTAAATCTGAGTAAGATTAATATTAACAAATAAAAAGAGTGATTGAGTTACTTTCATTTATCACTATTCGTTCTTTCTTTTTCCGAATGCCTTTTTAGTTGCATGTTGAATATTGAAGTACAATTTTTTACTTGTTGATTCCCCGGTTTCTTTATCTTCAATAATCATTTCCAAAATATCAACAAAGTTACCGTATTTATCCATTCCCGAACCCATTATTCCAATTTTATTAAAAAGAAAAACCCTAATATAAATCTGTCCGTCCAAAGCGCCCAAAGCAAAAATTGCGGTTTCGGGGCTTAGTCCATCTCCACTCACCTCCATTGCTCTCATTATTCTTTTAAATTTAATAATATAATAAAACGAGCTGTCTTTTATATTAAGCTCATAGAATGATATTGATTTCGCGTATATTGCATCTAAATTGAAAGGATTTAATGCAAGTATTGAATTACATAATTCGAGGGCTTCAGTAAATTTATTATCAAAATTTAACTTTATCGCCTTTTGTGCATCAAAATTGTAGGGCGAATAAAAATCATTAGCCGTAAATCCGATTAATAAAGCTAATACATCGAAATTAGTCATAGTCATATCGTTCTTTTTAAATCTCGACAATAGTTTTGCATAATATAAGCTACTTGATGAATCCTTTGTTTGTTCCAAAATCTTATTAAAATCTCTATGATAATCAAATTCAAATTCTTGGCTAAATGCAGTCATTGCAAAAATGGTTGATAGAACTATAATAATACTTTTCATAGTTGCCTACTTAATAATGATGTACATACTAATTACTGCAATATACAAAATGTTTAATTAATGAAAAACACACCAATTACAAAATGCAAAAAAACCAAAATGAACAGGCGTAAAATTTATTTAGTAGCTGTTTTAATATGTATTAACGGGCTTTTCAGTATGATTTTAATTTGGTAATCATTCAAACTGTATTTCGGGTCTATGCGGTCTTTGAAAGCACCGTCTCCTTGTATGTTGGGTATATCGTTTGGAACATTCGGGTCATCAACTGCATGAACCAGACCTAAATTATGCCCAACTTCGTGTGCAATAACAAAAGCTTGCATATTCTTAATATCCTCATTAAAACCGGGAGGAAGTTTGTCGCCTAATGCAATAAAAATAATATTACCGTTCTGCATACCCATTCCCATTGGTCCTTTTCGTCCATCAATAGCATCAACAAAAAACATATACAGTTTGCCGTCATTGTACTTGATTAATCCTTTTTGCAATGCAATATTCGATATGCTGTCTAAATTATAAACTCCGTCTCGGGCGTTCGTATTATCTAAAAATATTGGATGTAAAAAGTAAAAATCAATACTTGCTTTCTCATAAGCTTTCTCAACAAGTTTTTCAGGTATAACCATAGATGCAGGTTCGCTTCCTGCATCTGAACGTACTATAATGGGCTGAATAGTTAATTCATATTTTCGAGTAATATCTTCGGAAGGTTGATATTGACTTTTAGCTTTACACCCAAGAAATGATAATATTAAAACTGTAAACAAAAATGATAATATGTAATTTCTCATTTATGCACCTTATGTTTATTAATGAAAATTATTATATGATAATATGATATTCACAATTTCTTTCCCGAATTAAATTGCACTAACTTCTCCCAATTGATTTCCCCGTTACGGAAACAAAATTCATCAATAAATTCCTTTGTAAACATATTTATCATTTGGGAATATGATGTTAAAAACTCATCGTTCTTTTCCTTTGCTTTGTAACCCAATGGTTCAATAATTTCAGTATATAGGGAAGAATCACCGGAAATGAATTCCCAAAATTCTTGACCGCAATATTTAAAATAATCTCCTTTGTCCGGTTTGCTGTCCTTTCCATAGCAACAACCATTCACAGCTACAATGCTAAGATTAGAATTGCTTGTTCTTAATGTTTTTTGTGCAGTTTTAAAATCGGATTTCAATTTAGATATTTGGCTACTATTGCCCCAATTTGGTGCGGATTTAATGATTACGATATAACGTTTACCATTGTTATTAAACTCCAAGTCAATATTGGGAATCGCCGATTTCCAACCGTCAAAGACAATACCATTAATATAAATAGCCAATTCTTCCAACCAATCGCCGAAAATACCTTCTTCGCTTGATGATATATGTGCGTCAACAATCCCCTTGATTATTTCTTCGGCAATTAGTACATACTTTGCCTTGAATAAATAAGGATTCTTTCTCTTTAATATTTTTGATAATTTTAAATTGTCAAGACTTGCAATTCTTTTTGTATGAAAAGAACCGATATTTTTCTCAACGTATTGCAATATGTCTATTTTGTTCAATTTTCCCATACTTTTCTTCTTCTCTAATTGAAATAGTTAGAGTGTATATCTTAATACACTTCCGGCACATAAGTCAGTTCGTCCTGTGGCGGGCGAATGTAAGTACCGGTAATAACTCTTTCCGGCAAATCAACAGGTGCAGGGGTTACGTCTTCGTAGGGAATCAGTGAAAGCAAATGATGAATACAATTCAAATGTGCTTTCTTCTTGTCGTCTGAAATAACATTATACCATGGCGATTGTTTAGTATCCGTATATTTAAACATTTCATCTTTCGCACGCGAATATTCTTCCCATAGTCCATAGCTTTTAATATCCATTTCGGATAGTTTCCAACGCTTAGCAGGGTCTTTTACTCTGTCCCGAAAACGTTTTTCCTGTTCTTCGTCGCTGACGGAAAACCAATATTTAATAAGTATAATACCGGCTCGTATTAACATTCGCTCAAGTTCGGGACAGGAGCGCATAAATTGCCAATATTCCTCATCAGTACAAAAGCCCATAACACGCTCTACACCGGCGCGATTGTACCAGCTTCTGTCGAATATAACGATTTCACCTGCTGAAGGAAAATGCGAAATATAACGCTGGAAATACCATTGTGTTTGCTCCTTGTCGGACGGCTTATCAAGTGCTACCACTCGGGCGCCGCGTGGGTTTAGCGGTGCGGTTAGTCTTTTTATCATTCCGCCTTTGCCGGCGGCATCGCGTCCCTCGAATAGAATTACAACTTTTAGACCTTGCTTTTTAACCCAGTATTGTAATTTGACAAGTTCGTGTTGCAATTTTTCGAGTTCAATATTATAAAATTTCTTTGAGATTTTTCCATACTTATTGTAACGTGGGATTTCTGGTGCATTGTTATTGTCTGTCATATCAAATCTCCTTTACTTAATTATAAATTAAATCTGTTTCGGCTGATTTTAACTGCATATTCAAGGGCATTGAGCGAACTCAGCGGATTAGCAATATTTTGACCTGCGATTGAAAATGCAGTTCCATGGTCGGGTGATGTCCTGACGATATTAATCCCTGCCGTAAAGTTCACACCACCGCCTTTGGCAAGCAATTTCAAAGGTATCAATCCTTGGTCGTGGTACATTGCCAAAATGCCGTCATAGTTTAAATAATCATTATGAGCAAAAAAACCGTCTCCCGGAAATGGTCCTTTGGTAATAATTCCTTGCGAATTAACTTCATTTATTGCCGGCATAATAATATCTTGCTCCTCCTTACCGATTGCACCGTCTTCACCGGCGTGGGGATTAAGTCCTAATACTGCAATAACAGGTTTTTCAATACTAAAATCTTTGGTAAGCGAATCGTTGAGTAAAGATAGTTTGTCTATTATTAATTCTTTTGTTAGTAATGAGCTAACCTGTGATATTGGAATATGAATAGTTGCCAGTGCAACTCGCATCGTGTCATTGAAAAGCATCATCAAATGTCGTCCATCTTTGCCGCAAGTATTTGCCAGCATCTCCGTATGGCCGGGGAAAGTCCAGCCCGCCATATATAGTGAATATTTGGATACGGGCATTGTTACAAGGGCATCATATTCGCCAGAGACCGTCATAGCTACACCTTGTTCAATAGCTTCGGCGGCAAGTTCGCCTGCGGCTTTGCTTACTTTACCCAAATATACATCAGCCTCACTTTTACATTCAAGAACTGCGATTTCCATACCGTTAACTAATATTGAATTATCCATAATATTCAGGGGAAAATCAATTAAATCCGCATATTCCCGTATAACGTCCAGCCTTCCTATAATATCTATTTTAACATCGGAATTCTTTCCGTCCTTGTAGAATAGAATAAGAGCTTTTAGCATTGTCTCAATTCCAATGCCATTGCAGTCGCCAATTGTAATAATAATTTTCATAATATATTATACTAATTTTTTTCTTCTGTGCGCCCTAAATGAATTCAGCAGTAAGCCCACCATTGCAAGATTGACAACAAGAGCCGAACCACCCGAGCTAAGGAATGGCAAAGGAATTCCCATAACAGGCATTAAACCTATTACCATTCCGATATTAATGATAACATGATAAAAAATAATTGTTGCAGTACCGAATGCCAATATACTATAAAAAGTACTTGTTGTTTCCGCCGCAATATTTACGGCTCGTATCAGAAATAACAGCAATAGTAAAATCACCATAGAACCGCCGATAAAACCGAACTCTTCGGCAGGTACCGAAAAAATAAAATCCGTCCACTGTGCGGGGATATATTTCAGCTGCGTTTGCGAACCTTCCATATATCCCGAACCTGTCAAACCGCCGCTACCGACTGCAAGTATTGATTGAATAACATTATAACCGCTACCTCGGGGGTCTGCTCCGGGATTGAGAAATGTCTGTATTCGTTTCTGCTGATATTTTTCTAATTTATTTATTGCAAGATGCCCTGTATATCCAATGCCTATAACTATCGCAATTAATACGGCAGTTTTGATTAAAGATTTTCTCATCAATCCGGCAATAATAGAGAATATGGAAATAGCCGTGAGAAATGCCCCTGTACTAATAAGCGATGCGACAATAATCAGTGGGATACTGATAACGGAAAACAGAATAAGTAAGTCGAAGCCCGACCAAAACAAAACACCGACAAGTAAAGCGCCCAATACGGTTGCGGTACCATGGTCGGGTTGTTTGAAAATCAATGCCGCAGGTAGAAGAACGATACCTATTGTAATAAGTAAATCACGTAAATTTCTGATGTCCACACCCTTTGATGACAGGAAACGTGCCAGAGCCATTAGGGTTGCAAGTTTAGCAAATTCCGATGGTTGTATTCTGATAAAACCAAGACTGAGCCAGCCTTTTGTGCCGTTTACCTCCTTTCCGAAAATCAATACCGATATCAATAGAATAATTGTTATCGCATAAAAGATATATGAAAAATCAAAGAGCCAGCGTTCGGGAAGGAATAGTATTACCATGATTGCACTAAAACCCATTATTGCAAAAATGAGTTGCTGTGTAAATCGGCTACTCATTCCGGCTTCATACGTTGCACTGTATATTGATAGCAATCCGAATGTAACAAGTAACAGTGTAATTAGGAATGTACTCCAATCAAAGAATTCGCCGGGCTGGCGTTTAACGTCAAATTTATCGTTGAAGTCCGACTGCATTGCTATATCTTTTCTCCCGATAAAATTCGATTATATGCTTCATTGTATTTTTCAATTGTGATTTTAACAATATCATCAGGCAGGTGCGGCGGCGGATACTGTTTGTTCCAAGTGATTGATTCCAAATAGTCGCGTAATGCCTGTTTGTCGAAATTATATTGTGATTTTCCCGGAGCGTACTTGTCTTTGAGCCAAAAACGTGATGAGTCCGGTGTCATTACTTCATCAATAAGAATCAGTTCGCCGCTTTCGGTAATTCCGAATTCAAATTTTGTGTCTGCAAGAATAAGCCCGCATTTATCGAGATACTGACTTCCGAAGCGATATAATTCAAGTGAAATACTTCTGACTTTCTGTGCTATGTCCGGACCAACTATTTCCGCCATCTTATCAAAACTAATGTTTTCGTCATGTCCTTCTTCTTCTTTGGTTGCCGGAGTGAAAATCGGCTCGGGAAGTTGCTCGAACTCTCGTAATCCGTCCGGCAATTTGCTCCCGCAAATAGTTCTGCTGTTAGTGTACTCTTTCCAACCGGAGCCGGCAATATATCCCCTTACAACCGCTTCAATCGGAAGTGGCTTGCATTTCTTAACCAACATCGAACGCTCTAACAAATCTTCTTTATATTTTCGGCATTCTTCGGGATATTCATCGGGATTGTCAGTTACAAAATGATTTGAAATAATGTGTTCTGTCTTAGTAAACCAAAAAGTCGAAATTTTTGAAAGAATAGCACCTTTGCCACCAATCGGTGTATCCATAATAACATCAAAGGCACTCACTCTATCCGTTGCCACAAAGAGCAGGTAGTCGTCCAATTCATAAATATCTCTGACTTTGCCGCGATGCAAAAGTTTCAAGTCGGGGAAATTTGTTTTATATACTGTTTTCATCTTAACTTAATAATGTTTGAAAAATATATTCTGTGTAATAAAATATCGAATAGTGGAATTGATAAATTGATATTAATCCTATTAATAAGACAAATACAATCGCTAATCCTATGATATATGTCTTTGTCGGGTGTGTATCGAATACAACGCCCACTGCTTTCAAAATTCTCAATAATGTCCAAATAGCAAATACGGCAAGAGTAATAAAAACAACCCAAGTCAATGCAGGTGAAAATACTAATAGTTTAATGATAATAACCGAGAACGGCAGTAGAATTATTATCGGAACTGCCGACCAAACCACTATTGTCAAAGTGTCTTTATAAAAAATCCTTGCACGTACAAAGAATGCCAATAATCTTATAAATGCCGCAACTATAAAAAATTGGGCAAAGAAAAATACTGTTATTGTCAGTAATAATAATTCGGGAGACCAAATTATCGTAAAGAAAAATTCTTGAATTGCCCTTGTCGGTATCAGGAGTATTAATATCAATTGAGTAATTGTATCTGTTCGATAGAAATAGATAACCGATGATAAATATAATCCGATTGTAAGTGCAAGAATAAATGCAAGAATAATTGTCTGCAAATTTGAGATTATTCTTTGGTCTCGTATATCCGCAAAAAAATTGTAAGGACGAATAAATGCTCTGACAAAGTATTCCTTAAATCTCTTATAACGGTTAAGATAAAAAACAATCAACACAGAGAACAAGATTCCTATTACAATAAATGCAATTGGTGTTGATTCCGAGTAACTGCCGGAATTCATAAGTGGTTCTTTTTCGACATTGAATAGTGCTTTCGTTGTTTTGAACGCAAGTCTTTGTTTGCTGAATATATCAACTAATCCCGCTGAACAAAGATATAAGTTGTCATTATTCACAATCATAAGCGGGTTTTCCAAATAGTAATCCCGATATGTAAATATAATATTGCCCATTAATTTTTTCTTCTGAACAATATGATATAAATTTAATATATAATATGCTTGCGACTCTAATGATAGCGGGTCGGAATATCCATAATGGTTATCCGGTTTAATGGGAAAACCGTACTCTACAAAAACAGGTTTGTCGCCGGCAAGTGCCGCCAGTCTGTCTATTTCATCACTTATTGCACCGATTGAATGGAATTTCCTATTGTCTCGCAACCCAATAAAATCAACCCCCTTTGTATTTATTGTTTTCACGCCGAAACGAACGGTTTTATAAATCAGCTTATTTGAATATTTCTTAAAAGTATTGATGACATAATCCGTTGTCGAGCTATTCTCGTCATTCACGCCGTCAAACAAACCCCAAGCAACAATTGCAGGGTGCGAACCATAAATACTCACATAGCGGTCTGTAAGGTTGCGCATTCTTACTTTTATTTCATCAAGATTATACATTGATTGCGGTACATCATAGAGCGGCAATTCGGGTAAAACAAGTAATCCGTATTTGTCGCAGAGTTGTACAAGAAAAGGATTAGGGGCGCCATATTTAATTTTAATAAGATTTGCACCGAGATTCAACTTAATTCGCTTTATATCGTTTTCCAATCTTGTGTATGATATGGGTTTGCCGCTTCCGAAATTTTCTACGTATGTAACACCTTTCATTAATGTCTTTTTACCGTTGATATATAGCTGCGCCAGGTGTTCGTTCTTCTTCACTCTATAAGAAACAAATCCCATATTAACGGTCTTTTTGTCTAATACCACTCCGTTTTTAATAATTGAAAATGTCAAATTATACAAATTCGGATGAGACGGCGACCATAGCAAAGGTGCAAAACTATTAGTTACAAAATCCAAATCAACCGTACGAAAACTTTCCAATTCAATATTACGAGCAGTAAATGTTGATAGAATTGCGCCGGTCTCTTTATTCTTAATCTGTCCTTCAATCTTGACATTTGTTTTAATAATTCCCATATTGCTAAGGGAATCATTGCTTCTATTCCTTGAAACAAATCTCGCAATATCTCCGGTTGAAACGGCAACAGTTGCTTTTACATTCCATCCGCTCTTTGTTGGCTTTGTCTTATAGTGTATTGTATTGACATAAACAATAGGATTGCCAACTAAGAAGAAATCTCTAAGAATACCGGTTTTAATTTTCCGCATAAATATATTTTGTCGTTTGATTTGTCCCGAAGGACCGGTGGCGGCTGTAATAACAAATTTCAGTTCATTATTATTATCCAGAATAAATCTTTTGGGTAATTGAACGGAAAAGGGTGTCATAGCACCAAGATATTTCCCAACGAATTGGCTGTTCAGATAAATCTCTATATTTTCATCAACACCAAGAAAATATAATTCCCAAGAGAACTTATCGGTTACCTTTTTGTCTATTCTTATTGTACGTCTTAGATAGATTTTGTCAGTGTTCAGGGCAACACCCGGTAGCCGAGTTGTTTGCCAGTTTTCATCATCGGTGGACATTTCCCATTTGCCTGCAAGATTAACTACGAAGCGGTCGGGCGAATTTATTAATTCGGCTATTTGTTTCTTTGTCAATGGCTTGTATTTAGAGGCGGATAAAGTGCCGCCACCCGCAAGCATGAAAAATATCATCAAAAAAACTATATAAACTGTAAAGTGATTCTTATACATAAAAATACCAATTATGTTTAATTTAATACTATAATATAAAACGTTTTTCTTGCAATTACAAAAGTCTTTTATTTTGATGATAAATACAAGAAAAAAATCAATTTAATTTAGGCGATAACAATAAAAATATAGGTATTATCAGTAAAATTATTCCTGAAACAACAAAAATTGTCTCTATTCCGAAGTGCGAGGACATATAAGCACAAGTAATAAAGCTAAGAAATGCTCCGAGAAATGTAGCACTCGAAGCTATACTCATATTACTTCCGATTGTTTTATTTTGCGATTTCTTGCTCAAAGCAGAGTAAAATGTCGGCAAAATTCCGGCAATGAAAATTCCAATTAATATTCTAAAAGGTATGAGTAAATACCAGTCCGATACGATTAATTGGGCAACTGTTGCCAAACCTACAACGGTAGTAGTTATTGGAATTATCTTTCTATAATTTTTCTTGTCATTTTGTTTGCCCCATCTCGGAGCAAAAATAATGCTGAAAAAACCAACTATTGCAAGTAAAAAGCCCGTTATTGACGAGAGAAATTCCGGCGGTGCGTGCAATTGCTCGACAAAGTAAGGGAAAACAGATGTAGTGAAGTGTATCCCTGCCTGTGCTAAAATAATTAACAATAGAATGGTACGTATTTCCGGTACAGAAAGTAAATGCTTCAAATTGGACAGGGTACTAAACTTATAGTCCTTTTGTTTCACAAAATTATTTTCTTTGACAAAAAGCAAAATGAGTATGCCGCTGATAAGGCATAGTGCGGCAACAAGAAAAAATACAGGACGAATGCCTGCAAAGTCAGACATAAGCCCACCAAGTAGTGGTCCCAAAATTGTTCCGGCAAACTGTGAACTCTGCAACAAACCGATTGCATAACCGGTTCGTTCGCCGGGTGTTTCGGCGGATATAAAGGAAAGTGTTGCCGCAACAAAACCGCTTGCAAAACCTTGAAATATTCTAAGAAGAAATAATTGAACGACATTCTGTGCAAAACCCATCAGGAACATTGCCACTACAAGTCCGAAAATTGCACGTACCACCATCAATTTCCTGCCGTATTTATCGCCGAGTGTTCCCCAGAACGGTACTGCAAATATTGCCATAATATATGGTCCGGAAAAGACTATCCCGCTCCAAAATTTCACTTGATTCATATCCGTAATCCCAAGTTCCCGCACATAGAGAGGTAAAAATGGTACGCAGGCACTCATACCTGCCATTGCTATAAACTGTGCGAATACAATGATTAGCAGATTTCTTTTCCAAGAGCTGTCCTTTGCTCTTAGAATAGTATGTATATCGGAAATTAATTTCATTTTGCAAACGTCTCTTTTAAAAAACAAAATTAGCAAATAATAAATCAATTATCTAATATCAGGAATAGTTTAATTTTTTGTGTAAATTTGCAAACTGTCAATTAATAATTAAGCCGAAAAATATGCTACAAGTAATTCAATATCAAAAGAACGGTGCAATCTCGGTCGAGGAATTGCCGGCTCCCGCCTGTGTCAAGGGTGGTATTTTAGTCAGAAATTTATCCTCGGTTATCAGCGCCGGTACGGAAAAAACATCAGTTACTAATACTCAGTCATCGCTTCTTGCCAGAGCGCGTAAGCAACCGAAAGAAGTAAAAATGGTGATGGGTTTTGTTAAAAAGGAGGGCATTGTTTCTACGGCAAAACGTGTTTTTGCCAAACTTGATTCATTCAAGACTTTTGGATACAGTACGGCAGGTATTGTGATTGAATCGGATTGCGATGAGTTTGCGCCCGGCGATTTTGTGGCTTGTGGCGGTGCAGGCTATGCCGTACATGCCGAGCTTATTTCCGTTCCGAAAAATCTTGCTGTCAAAGTGCCATTAGGTTTGGACGCAAGCGAAGCCGCTTATGCTACTGTCGGAGCAATTGCATTGCAAGGGGTCAGGCAGGCTGATATTAGACTTGGTGAAAACGTAGCGGTCATCGGATTAGGTTTGCTTGGACAAATAACTGTGCAGTTCTTGAAAGCATCTGGTTGTAATGTTGTCGGCTTGGATATTAATGAGCAACTTTTTGAAAAGGCAAAATCATTTGGCTGTGATGAGACTTTTCTCAGTTCTTCGGATAGTATAAAAGGTCTTCTTGCATTTACAAAAGGCAATGGATTTGATGCAGTTATTATTACTGCCGGCACTTCCTCAAATGAGCCTATGAGACTTGCAATTGAAATTGCAAGAAAAAAAGGGAGAGTTGTTGTTGTTGGTAGTGTCGGTATGAAGATTGAGCGTTCACCCTTCTATCAAAAGGAGCTGGAAATCACAATATCATGCAGTTATGGACCGGGAAGATATGATGCCAATTATGAAGAACTTGGAATAGATTATCCTGTGGCTTTTGTCAGATGGACTGAAAATCGCAATATGCAAGCGGTCCTACAACTGATTGAACGGGGTAAACTTGATGTAAAAAGTTTGACAACTCAAAAATTTGATATTTCCGAAGGTGCGGAAGCATATAGTCTTGTTTCCGGCAAAACGCAGGAGTTCTATCTCGGTATTGTGCTGAACTATCCCGAACGAGAAAAAGCAACAGCAAGAACTGTGCAACTTAATACTAAATATAAAAAAACGGAGAAAGTTAGTGTTGGCTTTTTGGGTGCAGGAACTTTTGCGCAGAACTATTTATTAGCTCCTCTTAAAGAAACAGATGTGCATTTGCATAGTGTTTCGACTGCAAGCTCTGTCAATGCTTTGACGGTAGCAAAGCGTTTTGGATTTATAAATGCAGGTACGGACTCCGAAGCAATTATTTCAAATTCCGAAGTGAATGCTGTTTTCTGTGCTACACGGCACGACTTACATTCCCAATTTGTAATAAACGCCGTAAAAGCCGGTAAACCTGTATTTGTCGAAAAGCCTCTTGCAGTCAATCCGAAACAATTGCTTGAAATAGACAGTGCAGTCGCCGAACACAATGGCAAAGTGATGGTTGGGTTCAATCGCAGATTTTCAAAACCATTTGTTGCCATTAAAAAATTCTTCTCGGTACATAGTGAACCAATGACTATTTCCTACCGTGTTAATGCCGGAATGCCGCCGAAAACATTTTGGGTATTTCAGCCGGAGCAGGGCGGCGGCAGGGTTATTGGTGAAGCCTGCCATTTCATTGATACAATGTGCTATTTGACAGATGCTGTACCTGTAAGAGTTTATGCAGAGTGTATATCTTCCGATAACGATGCTACTTTCAATTATGATAATGTTGTTATTACAATTAAATTCAGTGATGGTTCGGTCGGCTCTTTGCAGTATTTTGCAAATGGAGATTCTGCTTTGTCAAAAGAGTATTGCGAAGTACATTGCGAGGGTAGTTCTGCTATTATGGATAATTTTGAAACTGTCAATTTTTACAGAAACTCGAAACAGAATAAAAAATCATATAACGGTCGGAAAGGACATAGGGAAGAAGTCTTTGCTACGATTAAGTCCATACGCGAAGGTAAGCCTTTCCCCATTGATTACGAGACAATACGTAGGGTTACTTTGGCTACTTTTGCGGCGATAGAATCTCTAAAAACAGGCTTTGCAATAGAATTGAAAGATTAAGTGTCGATGTTTTCTTCATAGTAAAATTTATCTTGAGAAATATCATAGGCAACTAGATAGCCAAGCCCTTTGTGTATGCCTTTGTAAACGCAGCCGCCATCTGTCAGTATCCTGTTGCTTTTGTTCGATTTTAGAATTTGTTTCAAAGGAGTAGGAGTATGACCAACTATTAGGCGTTTGCCTCCGATTTTTTCAATATCTCTTTTGCGAACATTTTCATTACGTGTCCATACCATTGCTTTCTTATGTTTGAGTGGTTTTTTCTTTTCAAAATTTAAGCCGCCATGGACAATAACAAATTCGTCTAACTCAATAAAAGCAGGCATCTTTTTAAAAAAACTAATATATTCCGAAGGTAAATGTGCCGCATCGCTTACGTTGAAACTGCGTAGTGTTGTCATACCTCTATTAAGCATCCACATACGGAAGATATATTGAGCCTGCATTGATTTGAGCAAGAGCCATTCATGATTACCCCTAATTGATGTGATATTATAGCCTTCTTGTCGCCACTTGATAATATCATCAATTAATTCGCGAATTCTCGGACCGCGGTCTATCAAATCTCCAAGTAGAATTATTTTATCTTTCTTCCGAATTTTTATATTATCAAATAGCAACTTTCTGAGCGTAAGGGCGCATCCGTGAATATCACCAATAGCGATTATCCGTTTCATATTATTGCAATATTATTATTTTGATACAAGTTTTAGTCCTACAACCGACGCGATAATCATAAATATAAAAAACAACCGCAGAAAACCTGCCGGTTCTTTGAATAGCACTATACTGATAATCACAGTACCGACCGCACCTATTCCCGTCCACACAGCATAAGCAGTGCCAAGCGGAATACCTTTTAATGACCAATTGAGAAAAAGTAAGCTCAAAACCGAAGCAATAATAAAACCAATAGTAGGCAATGGTTTTGAAAAATTTTCGGACAATTTCAGCATTGTTGTAAAAGTAAATTCAAATATTCCACCGATAAACAGATAAATCCAATACATAATCTACTCCTTATTTTTTTCCGGAATTGGTAAATATTTGATTAGGAATAATCCGGGTATTGTTACAATTGTACTAATAATAAATAACCAAAAATATCCCACATTTTCCTGCAAAACGCCGCTTAATGCTCCGGGGATAATCATACCGAGAGCCATCATACCTGTAGAAATTGCGTAGTGCGATGTTTTATATTTTCCTTTGGACGTATATAATAGGAATACCATAAATGCTGTAAATCCCAGACCATATCCGAATTGCTCAATGATTACAAATGATTGTACAAGCGGGTAAAAGTTGAACGATAATCCGAATATATCAACAGGTATCCTGCTATGGGGTTGCATAATTGCCAGAAGTGCATATAAAAGATTACAAGCATTCATTGCAAGAGCAAGTGGGAAGATTGTGCGTTTTAGTCCGTATTTCTTAATCAGCCAACCACCGAGGATTCCACCGATAACCAAGGCGACAATACCGAAAGTTCCATATATTATACCGATTTCACTTACCGATATATTCAATCCGCCAAGTTCAAATTTATCCATAAGGAATGGTTGTGCCATTCGTAATAATAGTGCTTCACCAAAACGATAGAGTAATATAAATGCTACTATGACACCGATACCATCTTGTTTGAAGTATTCAAGGAATGTATCCTTGAACGGAAGGTCAAGAACCGATTTGTTTTGCCGAGTCGTTTCGACTTTCGGCAACATAAATCCGTGGTATATTCTAAATATTAAAAATATCAGAAATGCCATAAATAGGGCAACTTCCCAACCGAGTCGTGTGTCGTTGTATATTGTACCTACTTCGCCGGCAAGGAAGACAAGGAGACCACCGCTAAATATCATTGCTACCCTATAAAATGCACTGCGTATGCCGGTGAACAGCGCTTGGTCATCCTTGTTTAGTGCATATAGATAGTAGCCGTCAATTGCTATGTCGTGTGTTGCGGAAGCAAAGGCGGTAATGAATAACAATGCAATGAAGGGCAGAATTGTGCTCTCAATTCCCAAACTAAGTGCCGCTAACCCGAAAAGAAGCGTTATAATAAGTTGCATTGAGAGCAACCAACCACGCTTAGTTCCGCGGCTATCCACAATCGGACTCCATAGAAATTTTATTGCCCAAGGTAAATACAGCAAATTAGTGTAGCCGATTACGGCGTTGGATACTCCGAGAGATTTCAGTAGAGCTATTGATAATTGATTGACTATAATAAACGGGATACCTTCCGTAAAATATAGTGTCGGAATAAAAAACCAAGGGTTAAACCGCTTGCCGTTATTTAGTTTTATCATATATATCTCGCTATGCTGTTAAAGGTATATACAAATATAATGATTATCGGAAAATAATAATAATTTTTTATTAAT
>CAZOOR010000017.1:0-38297 GCA_964581505.1 uncultured Hyphomicrobiales bacterium | reverse complement strand
TCTATCCAAGGAAGTCATTGAAGCGTCTTTCACTTCTGCTTTTCCAATCTGCTTTCTGATAGGCGTAAGCCGAAATGATTGGCATTGCTATTGTTGCTTCGCTGAATACCATCTGCTCATAAGTGGTTTCGACCTTTCCCCAAGAACTTGCTTCTTTGAGTGTGGAGCCTGATAGTCCGCCGTCTCTTTCATCGGCAACTGTAATCTGAACAGCGTATTTGTGCATATCAACATCTTCGTCAAGTACTTCGGCAGCTACTACAATATCCTGTGTGAAGTTTTTAGGAACACCACCACCAATCATATATATTCCTGTTGTTTTAGCCTCCAGTTTGATTTTTGTTATTTCCAGAAAATCCTTGGCGGAATCAATGGATACAACTGCATCTTCCTTTGAGTGATACTGATGATGTACCAAACCAAAACCTGCGGAGCAATCGGAAAATGCCGGAACAAAAATCGGTATTCCTTTCTCAAAAGCAGTACGAACAATTGAATCTTCACCTCGATTATTGTCCTTCAAAAAACGTCCCATCTCCATTATAAATTCCCGGGAACTGTACGGACGAGGTTCGAGACTATTTGCAATTTCGGCAATAGTCATATCACAGACACGTAGGTCTTCTTCGTCAATAAATGTATCGTAGATTCTATCAATCATTAAATCGCGCAACTCATTGTCATCAACAAATTGCGAACCTTGATAATGTTTGAACCCAAGCCCCTCGAAGAAATCCTGGTCAACCATTAATGCACCTGTCGAAACAATGGCATCAATCATATTAGCTTTCATCATATCGACAACCACCTTCTTCAAGCCTGCACTAAATAGCGAACCTGCAAGAGTAAGAATGACTGCACATTCCTTTTCATTAACCATCATAGTCAATATGTTTGCCGCACGATGAAGATTACGAGCTTGGAATGCCGTATGCCCCATTGCATCAACGAGTTCTACGACATTAAGTTTAGTAATATCAATATGCTCAACGACTTTTTCAGGATTTAGATAATCTTTTTTTTCTGGCATTTATTATCCTTATCTATTATTTACAAAAAAACAAATTTACATTAAAGCAAGAATAAATAAAAACAATAATATGAAATCCGAGAAAAAAGCCTAACAATTACAAATATCTTGAATATTCTTCGAGGTATAGTTTCTCATCACTTGTTAGCGAATCTTTACCCTGTTCATTAATTTTATCAAGAATAGCGTTCAGTCTGTCTTCCGAGAAATAATCGGAGTAAGCATATCCGGCTGCGTATTCATCATCCTCCTCATATTGATTCTGCACTGCTCGTTTTCTCCGTGTATGCAAGGAAGTAATAAGCTCCTCGGGACTGGGAATACTAACAGGACTACTGATACTCGTCTTTCTGCCAAAAACATAATCGGCAGCTTTGATTTGCATAAAAATAATTGCACCGAGAATTATTCCGAATGAGCCGGCAATGATTGAAGCAGTATAGATAAAACTTGATACAAAAGAATTATGAATAAGTACGGAAGAAAACCAAACTACCGTTGTCAAGACAATGAATGGTAATGAATGTATCTTACGTGAATGAAAATGAATTAGGTTTTCACCGTCTGATACTTCAAGGAACATATACAAAGTTAGTATAAAGAATGCTAAACCGTCCCCGCCTGCTATTACAACGCCTTTGCCCCAGAATAGCAAAGAGAAAATCGCGCCTTGCAGTAATATAACCAAGACAAGCATTAGAGCGAACTTTTTCGTTCTGAAGCGTTCCTCAAGTATAGGAGCAATAAACCAAAAAACAAAAGAAAACAGTAAAGTTCCTTCAATAGTACCCGGAACAAAAGAGAATGTAAACAAACGCCACAACTCCGAGTCGGCAACTGTGAGTGCCGGATTGAGGGAGAGTAAATTGTAAGCAACGCCATTTGACAAATAGGAAGCTAATCCCAGCATCAAATAGATGAAGACTAAAAATCTTGAAAATAATATTTTTTCTGCTTTTACCATTAAATAAAAATTTTAATTTATCAAATCGTTCAATGATAATAACACTTCAATATGGCTTTTTGTTACTTAGAATTTATTTATTTTTTAATTCTTCAAGTAATTTGTCAAGTTTTTCGATGCTCATATTTTCGTAATAATCATCATTAACTGCCATCATTGGGGCGCCGCCGCATGCCCCCATACACTCTACTTCTTCGAGCGAGAACTGCCCGTCAGTGGTAGTCTCCATATTGCCGATACTGAGTTTATCCGAGACATAGCGATAAATAGAATCGCCATCCCTAAGCATACAGGATACATTAGTGCAGATTTGCAGATGGAACTTACCCATAGGTTTTTTGAAATACATTGTGTAGAATGTTGCTACACCCTCTACATGGGCAAAAGACAAATCCAGTAGATTTGCAATATATTTCATCACATCTTTTGAAATCCACCCCCACTTTTTTTGTGCAAGCCAAAGAACCGGCATAAGTGCCGACTTCTTTTCGGGATATTTTGATATTATTGTATCTACTCTTTCTAATTCTTCCTGATTGAATTCTATATCCATCTTACTATCTTCTTTTAAATAATAAATTAATATGTTCACAAAAATAAGAAAAATGATTATATTTATGAACAATTATATGTTAAGTTTATATGTAAACCTAAAATTTCTACCTGGTTCGGGAAAAACAGTTTTAATTCTCGACAAATGATTTCGATAAATTTTATTGAAAATATTCTCGAATGATAGCGAAATACTGCTTAAATACTCACCGAAAGTAAAGCTATAAAATGCCGATAGATTAAAAACCATATATCCGGCGGTGGTTTCTTCAAAGTCGCCTACTCTGTTTTGTGCGGCGGCAAAATCAGAGCCGAGCGAAAGAGAAATAGTCTGAATCGGTTTATATTCAAGAGACATATTCCCTTTGAGCGGCGGAATAAACGGTAGTGCTGTACCTGTGCGTCTATTCTCTGCCAAAGTGTAACTGAGATTCATTTTGATTTTCATTTTCCGTGACAGATTAGATTGTCCTGAAAATTCAAAGCCGTAGAGCGAGGCAGGCACTCCGCGAAAAGCATATATCGGCAAAAGCTGCTGCACGTTTTGTTTACCCGTATTTTCGGATATAATATAATAATCCATATAATTATAAAATCCCGTAAGTGAAACGAGCAATCCGTCAAATCGCAGAAATGTAAATATTTCCGAACCGTAGCCGGTTTCCTGCTTCAAATCGGGGTTGCCGACTTCATAGGAATATGCCGCAAGGTGAGGTCCCAGAGAGAATAATTCTTCCGCAGACGGCGCCCGAGTACTGCGTGAGAGATTAATTCCGGCATAGAAATAATCATTGATTTCGTGCATAAGCGATATTGAAGCGGAAATTGTATTGAATACCCTTCGTCTAAGTCTGCCGATTTTTGTACTTGCTTCTTTATCGGGTGTAATTCTTGTATGCGAATATCGCAATCCCAACTCTAAATAATGTTTGCCCAATTTAATGCTCTCGTAAAAATACGGCGAGATATTAAATGAATTTGTCGGTGGAGTAAAGACATATCCGCCAAGTGCCAAATCTCGCTCAAAAAGTGAAACCCCGAAACTACCGTCCTGAAACCACTTGTCCTTTTTGTGCTCCACATTAATACGGGCGGCATAGTTCTTGAAAATATATTCCGCACCAAGCGAGCCGTTGGACTCAAATTCTTTATGACTGTAATAAGTTCGTCCAAAATCCAATTCAACAATATCAAAAATATTTCTTTTGAAATGAAAGAGTGATTTAGCTTGGATTAATCTTTTGGTCATTGATATATTTACTCCTTTCGGGTGAGCGCCCACAAATCCGCCCGGGATTCCGTAATCCGAGTGAAATTCATTAATACCGCAACCAATTGAATAATCGTCTTCAATCAAACCTGCGCCAAGCGAATAATTGAAATTACTAATTTCCGTATTGCCTATTAAGCCTTCCGGTGTGTTCAAATTACCGGCTTTTCTTAAGCTACCGCCGGCTTTTATGCCAAACTTAGCAAGTGGCATTTTAAATTGCAATGCAGTATTATACCCACTGTTGACACTTTCGGCATAGAGCAAAGCAGAACCGGAAAATTTATCGGGCAGAGTAAGCGGTACATCATCACGAATAATATTAACCACTCCACCGATTGTTGTTGTTGTATTCAGCAGTGTTTTCGGACCCCGTAATATTTCAATTCTATCCACAGTCGAGGGTTCAACCGTAACAGCATGGTCTGACGAAGAAGCGGAAAGGTCAACAATATTCAATCCGTCCTCAGCCATAGCAATTCGATTGCCACCCAAGCCCCGAATAACCGGACGCGCAGGTGCCGGTCCCATAGAACGCATAGATACTCCAACCTCATTGCTCAAAGTAGCCGCAATAGTTGCCCCGAGTTCCTTCACCATATCGTCATCGTCCACAGCACCTGTAAATTCGTGAATCTCATCAAATTTATTGGCATAAATTTTATCCGTAACATAGACAGTCGGTGTATTATACGATTTCGGAAATAGTTTTAAGCGGATTTTCCGCATATCCTTCTTGGACAAATCAACTAAACGCTTCTGTGAGATATATCCGTCCTTTGAGAATATTACCTTGAAAGTAATGCGTGGCAAATTGATAAAATGGAAATGCCCGTTGGCATCAGTCAGCGTGCTGATATGCTTATCGGGAAGTTCTACTCTGACGCCTGACAGAGCCGAATTATCTGCCGCATCAATAATATGACCGTGAAATTCCGTAAATCCTTCCGGTGTAGAAAATGCGGAATTCCACGCAAACAAAATCAAGACTAAAATAATTGTTCTCATTTATTTCACATTAATCGGTATTACAGGTGTTTTAAAATCAGGGTGGTCAATATGATTTAGTCGTAATTCTATCGTAGTATTTGCTTTTTTCAAAGCTTTTAGAGTAAATTCCCACTTTGAATTATTTACTTGCGTGGCTTTTACAGCTGTGGTATCTGCAATAATCCAACCAAGTACCATTTCTTTATGTTCGGGATATTCCATCTCTTTCCCGTTTTCATCTATGAAAGCAATTTTAAATTTTAAAGGTGCAGAATTAAGCGATAATTCAAAAGCGGTGTTATAATGAGAGATAATAGCGGCATTATATATCTTCATATAAAGCGTATCCGCATTATATACATTCAAACCATAAGCCTCGTAATGGTGATGTTGGGGTTCTGTTATTTGCTCTTCTTTGCAAGAGATAATTAATAATGTTATTATTATTGCCAATCCAAGTGTGATTATGTTTTTTTTCATTTTTTCTTTCCTGTTTAATAGTTTATAAATAATATTGAGAAGTCCGGCAAAGCTTGGAATATAGTGCTATTCCACTGCTTGCCGTCAAGCAATTGCAAAAGTTAATAAATTCAATATGTGTAAACTATAAAATCGGAGGCGCTCTGGATATTCCACAGAAATCGGTAGATATAACAATATCATCTTGCTCCTCAACAGTAATCGAAAAGGTAAAAACACCCAATACAATATGATGATGCAAAGGATAAAATGAATTGAAGATATTATTATAAAATTCCCAAATCAAACATTTGCTTGCAGGAATTTCTTTTTGCACAGTCGGTACTTCATTCGTATGGATATTGACAACCCTATGAATGTGGTTATGGAGAATCGGCAGTGGTGCAGTTATTGCTATATATGCAAATGTCAAGACAATAACCACCGCTAAAGTCTGTTTACTCCGTCTCAGGATTTGCTCAATATTTTTCTGTGCAAAAATCATAAAAACAAAGTTAAAAAAAACTTTTTAACATTCGTACTAAAAAAAATAATAATAAATTAGTAATCTATTCGTTAAACTATATGTAGTTTTTACGAATAGTTATATTGTTTCAACATAAATAGAAGGATTTTTTATGAAATTAGAAGAAGAAATCGGGCAGGAAAAGTTTAAGAGTGACCATCATAAGGCACTTGTAAACGTTGTCTTCACGGCAAATCAGCTTGACCAGTACTCGCAGAGATACTTACGCAAGTATGACATCTCGCCTCAGCAGTTCAATATTTTAAAAATATTGCGCGAGGTTAAGCCCAACGTGGCAACAGTAACAATGCTACAAAGCAGAATGCTGGACAGAATGTCGAATGCTTCGAGATTAGTTGATAAGCTCAAAGAAAAAGGCTTGCTTATCAGAAACTTGAACAAAGACGACAGAAGAAAAGTTGACGTTAAAATTACGGCAAAAGGTTTGAAATTAATCGACAAGATTGAAAAATCCGATTTTGAAGACGAATACATCAAACTCAGTGATGCCGAAGCAAAGAAACTAAATGATTTGCTAGATAAACTCAGAGCATAAATTTAGTTGAATACGTCAAGAGCAAATTCCTCGTAGTTCAATTGCTTTGTAAGTTTGCGGACAGCATATAGGTATTTTTCAGCCTTTTGTTTATCCACGCTTTTCAGTAGCAATGCTATGTTGGAAATTGTAATTAGCTTTATTTCGGGCGGCAAATTAATTGATTTTTTTGCCGCCTTTTTCAATGTATAGAACGCCCTTTCGTGGGCGCCCTGTTGAAAATCAATAATTGCATCAACATTCAAAGCAAAACATTCGGGCAATGGCTCTTTGTAATTTTCCAAAACATTAATGGCACCCTGGGATTTCTCCTTTGCTTCGTCCAATTGTTCTAATTCGACATAGCATCGTGCGACAAGGGACAGCAATTGTGATTCCTCGGACGGCTTCAAGTTTTCCTTATGCGATTCTAAATATGTTTCAATCAATTCAATCGCTTTATTGTACTTCCCTTTGTGAAATTCATCGACAACGGTTCTACGGAGATAGCTGAAATCAATAGGATAGTTTGTTCCGGCTGTGCTACCCTCTTTGCCTTCGCCAGCTTCAATGGAAGGCATACTCATCACAGTGCGATTTAGCAACTCTTGGAAAATAACACTATCGGCATTTTCGGTATTTTGTTTTTGTCCGCTCGAAATATCTTGATATACCTGATATGCTTTTTCAATTATTTCTTTTCCGTCAATTTCCTTTGCACCTTGGGCGGCAAGGAGTAACATCTCTTTTGCGGTTTCCTCGTCCCCTGAAACAATACTATGAGCGGCAACAAATGGAGCCAATTCGTTTCGCAAATCTTTATTACTTGTCTCTTCCAATTTGTTTTTTAGGAAAGCGGCAATCTGTCCGTGAACCGATATTTTTTCTTCGTATTCCAAAATACTTTCAAAATATTTATGACAATATGCCTGTCCAAATCTATAACTTGTTGTTTTTACTCCATACCTAATTTTAGCACCTATACTTTTAATTACACTCACTTTATTCTGAATGCTTCTTAATTTCTTAATTGTGCTTACTACATCGGTATTAAGTAAATGTGAAATTAAATAAGCGGTAAATTCTACGCCTTCTGTGGCACAAATTGCTAATATATTAATTTCTTCTTCGGATAATTCCTTGATGGAATTTGCAACAGCATTAGTTACATTCTTTGGGAATACATCGCTATTGTCCAAATCATCCTTCAAATTGCCTTTTTCATCAAAAGGTGAATTTTTTGAGAAATGAGATATATAGCCCATCATCAAACCCGGCACACCTTTTGAATTTTCATACAGCCAATCCTCGAACTGCGAATTGGGTTTATAGTTCTTGAAATAAATTTTACAAAAATCTCTTGTCTGTTCATTATTTATTGTTGCCAAATCAAAGAAAGACACATTGTTATCCTCATCAGCATATTTACTTTTTAATTTGACTATCCCATTATCCGTATTAATTTCTTGGTATGTAAAAACAATGGCTATTGGAAAATCATTTCTTATTCTAATCAGGTTTTCCAATAATTCAATAGACAAATTATCGGCAAAGTGCATATTATCAAAAAATAAAACAAGCGGAGTATTTGAGGCATAAGCAATTAATGTATCATAGAAATCCGCAACGGTTTTGTTCATTTTCTTGACTGTTTCGGAAGATTTTTCCCGTTTATATTGACGCCAGTCTCGACCGTATTCCTTTACTGCATAGAAAATATCCCCAATCAGCGGAATTGATGCCAGAGTCGTAATACCGATATTTACGGCAAGACGCTTTTGTGCGGAACCGGATTTATCCATAAGCTGCCGCACCGCCTTAGAGAAAGGAAGAAGCGGCTGAATGTTGCCTATATTGATGTCATTAATAGGTGATTGATTATCAATAATAATGGCTTTTACTTCATCATTATCCTTAACTTGTTCATATAAGTAGTTCAGTATATAGGATTTACCCATACCTGTTTCACCGTTAATGGCAATGGTACCGCCATTATTTTGTTTTAAGTTATTTATTAACTGTCCGAAAGCAGAACGAATTTTTTCGTTTCCAATTAATTTCATATCTGACATAATAACACCTGTCTATACACCTCTTTTGTTCGGGTGCCAGATAAATTTGTGCATTTGCAAAAGCATTCGCACCGGCAATGAATCCTCCAAGACCCACCCCGCCAAAGTCTCCGGCGGCATCTGAACAAAAACAGGAGATAATATTATTGATTTTACAATTTTTTGCAATTTATATTTACTAATAATACTTTTAGCCCATTCATAATCATTTCTATCGGCAATAATGATTTTTATCTCATCTTTGGAATCCAAGTATTTGAAATTCTCAAAATTATTATGCCGCTCCATATCCGAACTCGGCGGCTTCAAGTCCATAACCTTAATTACCGGCTTATCAAGAGCGGATATATCCTGATGTCCGTTTGTCTCGACTGCTACTTCATAAGTGGTTTTTGCTAAGTAATTAATCAAATCGTGAATACCCGTCTGCAACAACGGTTCGCCACCTGTGAACAGCACATAATTACAATTATAAGAGTTAATCTTATCAATAATCTTTTCACTTGTCATCAATATTTCCTTCTGCGAAATCTCCAGTGCATAGGGTGTATCGCACCAAGCACATCGTAGTTCACAGCCCTGCATTCTGACAAATACGCAAGGTTTGCCAATATGCGTACTTTCGCCCTGCAGCGAATAAAAAATTTCCGACACATTGAAGTTACGATATTTAATATTATGAGCCAAGTTCATCATTGTTCTTCAATTTAAGTAAAGCAATATTCTCAATATGATATGTGTGAGGGAACATATCAACCGGTTGCAGCGATTCGATAGTGTATTTATCTGCAAGTAAAGAGCAATCCCTTGCCTGCGTTGACGGGTTACAGCTTACATAAACAATTTCCGGTACTTCGAGCATCCGCAAGAGTTGCACAAGATTTTTGTGCATTCCTGCACGCGGCGGGTCAATAAAAATCATATCCGGCTTTTCAAATCCGGCTAATAGATTCTCCACATCTTTGGAATGCAAATCCATAGCAGTGAACTCCGCATTGGAAATATTATTAAATTTCGCATTTGCCTTTGCGTCCATAATCGAAGATTCAACCATTTCGAAGCCGTAAATCTTTTTCACTCTTTTTGATGCAGGCAAAGTGATTGAGCCGGTTCCACAATACAAATCCCATACAGTAATATCCGATTTCAATGAAGCTGTATCAATTATCTTGCCGATAAATTGATTTAATTGCAATGGATTGGTCTGGAAGAACGAAAATGGGGAAATTTTAAATTCTACGTCAAGTATTCTTTCACTAAGATAATCATCTCCCTTTACGGTCTTTATCTCTCCGCTTGCTACCGGTGAGACTGTATCATTGACGGCATAAATAAGTGATGAAATGAATGGAAATAATTTCTGCACATCGTTCAAATACCAATTAATAAATTCATTTTCCTTATCGGAAGTCGGAGTCTGAGTAATTAGAATAACCATCATTTGTCCGTGCAACTCACTGCTACGCAGGACGAGATTTCTCAGAAAACCCGTATGCTCCCTCTGGTGGTAAGCACTAAGACCGAGACTCAAGGCTTTATCCCTGAAAACATTTAAGATTTCATTTCCGGATTCCGGTTGAATATGGCATTCTTCAATATCCAATATTTTGTCATAGCGTCCGGGAATATGCAAACCAAAAGCAAAATCCTTATTTTTTATTTCAGCCCCTTCGGATATTTCCCTATCTTCGAGCCAGCGTGAAGCCCCGAATGAAAACTCCATCTTGTTGCGGTAGTTAAAAACCTTTGGCGAGGCTAATACATCGTAAAGTATGCCGTATTCCACCTTACCTATACGCTCGAAAGCGTCTTTAACGTGACGCTTTTTCCAAGATAACTGAACGGAGTAGTCAAGATTT
Source organism: uncultured Hyphomicrobiales bacterium (assembly GCA_964581505.1). GTDB lineage: Bacteria > Bacteroidota > Ignavibacteria > Kapaibacteriales > UBA2268 > CAZOOR01. Next base: position 28,040 of record CAZOOR010000017.1, on the reverse strand, counting down.
TGCCAAGAACACCCCCCACAGACACCAAAATAGCGGCATTTCGGTTCAATTCTAATTTCTGATTTTTTCAGGACTTCGAGCAGTTGGGTTTTTACATAACCTTTGCGTTTTCTCAAAGCACGTACTTTGACTACATCACCCGGAACGGCATATTTTACAAAATATACAAGATTTTCCTTGCGTGCAAGAGCCTGCCCTTCAAATGCAATTGACTCTATTTCCAGTTCTACGATAGGTTTTTCTTTTTTCTTTCTCGACATTGTTTTCTTATGAAAATCTTAACAGATGGAAAAAAATATTCAGCAAAATGCCATAATTACATTCGGCAAGTTGCAGTTTATTCAACTAAGTTGTTTTTTTAGAGCCTCTTCGGACTTACATTTCAATAATTTCTCGGCTTTACGCACTGCTTGTTCGTAATTTGTTTGCCTAATTCTTTTCTTTACTTCGAGAAAAGTCGAAGTATTAACACTCATCTCACCGACACCGAGACCGATTAATAAACCCGTTGCCGCCGAATGCCCCGCCAATTCACCGCAAATACTTACGGGAATATTATTATTTTTAGCCGCATCAACAGTCATTTTAATTAATGATAGAACAGCCGGATGGAAGGAATCATACAGATGAGTAACCATTTCGTTTGTTCTATCGGCGGCTAATGTATATTGGGTTAAATCATTAGTACCGATATTGATAAAATCGCAATGACGGGCGAGTTCACAGGCAATAAGTGCCGCCGCAGGGGTTTCAACCATTATTCCTATCGGTATATTCTCATCAAAAGGAATATTATCGGTTTTTAATTCATTTTTACAATCTTCAATAATACGAGTGGCTTGTTGTAATTCCTTAATATTAGTAATCATCGGCAAGAGCAACTTCCCGTTTTTATTTGCCGAAGCACGTAAAATTGCGCGAATCTGGTCTTTGAAAACATCTCTACGCTCCAACAAAAACCTAATGCCGCGAAAACCCAACGCAGGATTACCCTCGTGCCTCGGTAATCCCTCGGCAATTTTATCGCTACCAACATCGAACACGCGAAAAGTAACGGAAGCAGGATAAATTTGTTCGGCTAATTTCTTATACCGGGAATACTGCTCTTCGCAATCGGGAAATCTCCCCTTACGCAATACAAGATATTCGGTACGAACCAACCCGACACCATCAGCACCAACCATTTGTAATAACTCAATATCTTTGGCTAAATTAACATTAGCCTTTAATTCAATATCTTTTCCGTCAATCGTTCTGGCAGGCAGATTGATTAATTCACCGAGTTCTTCCTTATATAGTTCTTCGGTTCTTTTCTTTTCTAAATAGTCCTCAACATCATCATCACTTGGATTAATCAGTACATTACCGGAATATCCATCGACAATCACATAGTCGCCTGCATTAACTAAAGAGGTAATATCCTTGACACCAATCACTTGTGCTATTTCAAAATTACGGGCAAGTATGGCGCTATGCGAGGTAATACCACCGACTTCCGTAACAATAGCCGCCACACCCATTTCTTTCAATTTCAATATTTCATCGGGCGTAATAAAGCCTGCAATAACAACATCACCGGCACTCGCCGCAATGATGTCCTTTTGATTTCTTAATATTGAAATCAATCGATGTTTTAATTGGTCTATTTCGTGGACGCGTTCCCGCAGAATGATATTGCTCGAATTCAGCATATTTTGTTTAAGCGATTCCAGAACTTCGACCACTGCATTCTCGGAATTTTTCCCGTTTTTAATCAAATCGCTTATAGAATCCGCAAGAAATTCATCTTGCAACATCATTAAATTCGATTCAAGTAATGCTTGTATATTCTTGGGTTCGTTTACTGCTTTTTTAATGACTGAGGAATAATCGGATATTAATATATTAAGCGCCTTATGAAAGCGACTTAGCTCATCTTTCAAATCATTAGCTTGTATATTATCCGATTGTATAAAGATACTTTTCTGCCTAATAACAACAGCCCTGCCATAAGCTATTCCCGGTGAAGAAGGAATACCGAAAAGCACAGTTGCATTATCGGCATCATCTTTCGGGAAAGCACTATTTTTAGTATTTTTTTTCAAATTAAAACCGGTTGTTGCATATTAAACACCTATTCGCCAAATCCGTTGGCAAAAAGCGTAGCCAAATCATCAGCGGCTTGTTTTTCGTCATCGCCATCGGCACGAATGGTCAATTTAGCACCTTGCTCTGCGGCAAGTGTCATTACGCCGATAATGCTTTTTGCATTAATGGAAAATCCATCACGAATAAGAAAAATATCCGATTTGTATTTTGCCGTTAATTTAACAATCATCGAAGCCGGACGTGTGTGTATTCCGGCTCTATTGACTACCTCTATTTCTTTTTCGAACATATAATTAAGACGAATTCTACAAAGATTACTAATATACGGAATTTTTATAAATTATTATAATTCCGTCTGTTTATTCAACTATTTCGCTATAATCTGTCCGAGCGTATCCTCTATTGCCTCAATCCGGACAGCACCCGGTCTCAGAATTTTTGGCTGTTCAATCAGACTGATAACCGTAGATTCGAGTTTACAACTCGTTTCGCCTCCGTCAATAATTAACGGTATTTTCTCTCTCAATTCTTCGTAAACATCTTCTGCATTAATCGGAGACTTCCTGCCGGAAATATTAGCCGATGTCGCTGCTAACGGCTTGCCGTATCTATTAATTAGTTCAATTGCTATCTCATTATCGGGAAAACGGATAGCAAGTGTATCAAATCCGGCAGTCAGTAAATTGCTTACTGATTTTTTCTTTTTCAAAACAATAGAAATCGGTCCGGGTAGGAAAGCTTTTGCTAATTTATAGAAATCATCGGGAATATCCCTGCATAGGAGAGGTACTTGTTCCAATGATGCAATATGTGCGGCGAGCGGTTTAGCAAAGGAGCGTCCTTTCACATCGAAAATCTTCTTAATCGCAAGTTCATCACTGTAATCTGCACCTAATCCGTAAACAGTTTCTGTCGGAAAAGCCACTACCCCGGAATTGCCGAGAATATTGAGCGCATTATTTATTACATCATTGCTTTTATCAATTGCTAATATTTTTGTCTTCATTTTTATATTATATTCTTTAATACTTCGTTAATCATTGTAATTATAATAACGAATTAACTAAAACAATTAATATATTTTATTGGGACGGTTGCTATATGAAACCAATACAGAGTTTTATAGTTTCGGCGAGTTTGCCACCGAAGTTAGAGAAATTAAGAGAGTTAGCATACAATTATAGTTGGTGTTGGAATGAACACGGAATGGAATTATTTGTAAGAATAGATGCAGAATTATGGGAGGAAGTTGCTCACAATCCAGTAGCATTTATCAATAAATTATCACAAAAGCGACTAAGCGAACTCGAACAGAAAAACGATTTCATCAGTTATCTTGACTTTGTCTATGGTAAATTTGAGCAATATATGAAATCAAAATCTTGGTTCGATGATAAATATTCAAAAAACGGTGATGTGATTGCATATTTCAGTACGGAATACGGAATAAACGAAAGCTTTCCCAATTATTCCGGTGGCTTGGGAGTTCTCTCAGGCGACCATATTAAATCATCAAGCGACCTCGGGCTACCGCTAATTGCAGTCGGTCTGCTCTATCAGCAGGGATATTTCAGGCAAAAATTAACTCAAAACGGCTGGCAAAATGAATTGTATTTGTACAATGATTTCCATTCAATGCCTCTAATTTTGCAGAAAGACAATCAGGGCGAACCGATTATCATTCAATTTGAAATGCCCGGAGGCACTGCTTATGCACAAATTTGGAAAATGAAAGTCGGTAAAGTCGATTTGTTTTTACTTGATACAAATATCTCGCAAAATACTATTGACGAATACAGGGATATTACCGACCAGCTGTACGGAGGCAATCGGGATACGAGAATACAACAGGAAATAATATTAGGTATTGGTGGTATGAGGGCGCTGAAAGCACTCGGTTATAATCCCTCTGCCATACATATTAACGAAGGACATGCCGCATTTGCTTTGATTGAACGATGTAAATTTTTTATGGAAGATTACGGAATTGATTTTGAAGCGGCAAAGCAAATATCAAAGTCCACATCGGTATTCACTACGCACACACCTGTTCCGGCTGGTAATGAAGTATTCGAACTAAATATGCTAGATAAATATTTGGGGCAGTATATGCAGGGCTTCGGTATTAGCAGAGAGTATTTTCTCTCTCTCGGTCAGGAAAATGACTACACGGATAGCATTGGTTTTTCGATGACGATACTAGGATTGAAGATGACCGGTTTTCACAATGGGGTGAGCCGCCTGCATGGCAAAGTAGCCCGTAATATGTGGCATAAAATTTGGAAATGCTTCCCCGAGGACGAAGTCCCTATCGGGCATATTACTAATGGGATACATACAAGTACTTGGCTTGCTCGCGAGTTCTCCGAACTGCTTGACAGGTATCTTACTCCAAAATGGAGAGAAGAAACCGACAACTACTCTATATGGGAGAATATTAAGCATATTCCAAATGAGGAAATTTGGCGAGAAAAACAAAGAAGACGTACCCGTCTTGTCCTGTTTGCACGTAGCTACCTGCAGAAGAAGCAAAGGCGATTTATCCCACCGGAGCAATTGAGTAAAATCAATTCATATCTGGACCCCGATGCTTTGACAATTGGTTTTGCCCGCAGATTTGCTATGTACAAAAGGGCTACACTCCTATTTCGCGATATGGAACGATTATCAAAAATATTACAAGATACGGATAGACCCGTACAAATAATCATTGCCGGCAAGGCACACCCTCACGACATTCAGGGTAAGGAAGTAATCCAAAAGATTATTCAGCAAGTTAGAGTATTTGGTCTTGAGCGGCATATTGTTTTTCTTGAAGATTACGATATGATTATTGCCAGACAAATGGTTAAGGGCTGTGATATTTGGCTTAATACGCCGATACGCCCTTATGAAGCAAGCGGTACAAGCGGTATGAAAGCCGCAATAAACGGCACATTGAATTTAAGCATTCTTGACGGTTGGTGGGACGAAGCCTTTGACGGCTCCAACGGATTTGCTATCGGCTATGGCGAAGAATATGATAACAACGAAGAGCAGGACATAGTAGAAGCAGGCTCCCTCTACGACCAATTAGAGCAAGTTATTGTACCTATGTTCTACGCTCGCTCATCTACAAATCGCATACCGGAAAAATGGGTAAACTATATGAAAAACAGTATGCGCACTATTTCCGGCAATTTCTCTACGTTCAGAATGGTTAAGGAATATGCCGTTAAGTATTATCTGCCTGCGCTTAAAAATTTCCGTGTGATGACAGAAAATAATGCCGAAAGAGCAAATGAGCTGAAATTCTGGAAAGAAAAGATGCGTACCGAGTGGCATAATATTAAGGTAGTCAGTGCAAAATCTATTGACGACAGCGAAGTATATGTAGGAAAATCCATTACAGTTGAGGCTATGGTGGATTTGGGCAATCTCGAACCCAATGATGTTGTTGTTCAGGTCTATTACGGTGCAATTAATCCTCATGGCGATTTTGCCGATACAAAGAGTAAAGACCTCGATTTAATCAAATCAGAAAACAATCTATACTACTATCAAGGCAACTACGAATGCCCTGATACCGGACAGCAGGGCTTTACAATCCGTATCCTGCCAAAACACGAACTAATGGTAAACAAAGCGGATTTATATGTATGTATGTGGGCGAATAATTGAATTGATATTTTGGGGAAATGAATAGCTAATCAAAATTAACAAGCAGCCATAAGGCTAATCTTGAACGAAATAGAAATAGAAGAAAAGGGCTTCCGGAACGAGCAGAAGTACAAGCGATAGTGTATCTATCGTGAAGTATATAGTATTCCATTTTTCAGGCATCAGCATTCCGGCGATAGGACCGGTAAGCGCCCAACCAATGGTAAATATCAAACCGATAATCCCGAGCGCAAGAAAACCGTCCTTTAGCGAACCGTTTAACCAATTCTTTGTAAAGGCGTAAAGCGCCCCCACAATATGCAATTCAAATATTAGTAATTCAATCATTTTCTACACATAAACTATTAATCAGTTCAAAAATAAGAATAATTTTTTTTACAGTACAAAAAAATAATTAAATTGATATTCGGTTTTGTAACAATAATTGTATTTTTGCGTATTGTTTAATGAAAAAACTAATGCAAATAAATCATTTTTTAATATTATAAAGAGATTGATATGAGAAGAACATCAAAATCTATGCTGATTATTTTACTCACCATTGCATTTACATTTGGTGCGATACAAGCACAAAGCGTTAATGTATCCAACCTAAAAGCAATGATTCCAATGGACAAAAGTATCCGTTACGGCAAGCTGCCCAACGGATTGGTCTATTACATCAAAGTCAATAAAAAACCGGAAAAGAGAGCGGAATTATTACTTGCAACAAAAATTGGTGCCGTACTGGAAGATGATGACCAAAACGGTTTGGCTCACTTTACGGAACACATGGCTTTCAATGGAACAAAACATTTCCCAAAAAACGATTTGGTCAATTTTCTTGAATCAACCGGTGTAAAATTCGGTGCTGATTTGAACGCATTTACTTCTTTTGACAAAACTATATATATGCTACAATTGCCAACAGACAAGAAAGATATATTCTTGAACGGTGTGCAAGTTCTTAGAGATTGGGCAGGTAATATTTTATTCGACCCGACCGAAGTAGAAAAGGAACGTGGTGTTATTATGGAAGAATGGCGTTTAGGAAAAGGCGCCCAAGACAGAGTTTCCAAAATCCATAATAAAGTTGTATTCAACAATTCTCGTTATGTTGAACGAGATGTAATTGGTGATACTAATGTAATTTTGACAGCACCTCGCAAGAATTTTACTCGTTTCTACAACGATTGGTATCGTCCCGATTTGATGGCAATCATAGCTGTTGGTGATTTTGACTTAGACGATATGGAGAAAATAATTAAGAAAAAGTTTTCTACTCTGAAAAATCCTACCAACGAAAGAAAAAGAATTTGGTATCCTTTGCCGCCACATAAAGGGACACTTGTATCTATTGCGACTGACAAAGAGTTGTCATATCCAATGGTATCAATTTATTCAAAATTACCCGGCAGAAAAGCAGGAGATTATGACGATTACAAAAAAAATATTGTTGCTGATTTATTCACAACAATGTTAGGCAACAGATTTCAAGAAATTTCCAGAAAACCCGATGCTCCATTTGTATTTGCCATGGCGAATGAAGGAATATTCCTCGGTAAAACGAGAAACTTTATGCTCTTGGCAATTCCAAAGAATAATAAAATAATTGAAACAGAAGAAACATTAATCTCCGAACTCTATCGCATCAAACAGCACGGTTTTACTGACACGGAATTAGAAAGAGCCAAAAAGCAAATGCTCCGAATACTCGAAAAAGCACTTGCAGAAAAAGATAAAACCGAATCAAAGAATTTAGCATTTGAATATATGCGTAATTTTACTGATGACGAAAGTGTACCGGGTATCGAAGCCGAAATCGAAATGCACAAGCTTTGGTTCCCAAAAATTGATGTAAAAACTGTAAATGCTCTATCCAATACTTTTATTAAATCCGACAATAATGTAATTACAGTCAGCGCCCCCGAGAAGAAAGGTATAAAAGTTCCTACAAAAGATGAAGTACTTAATGTTTTCTTAGATGCAGGTAAAAAAGGATATGAGCCGTATGTTGATGAAGTATCCGACAAACCCCTGATGAGCAAAAAACCTGCTCCCGGTAAAATCGTTAAAGAAAGAAAAATTGAAGATTTGGGTGTTACTGAGTGGACTTTGTCTAACGGTGTTAAAGTTTGGCTTAAACCTACCGACTTCAAGAACGATGAAATACAAATGTATGCATATAGCCCGGGCGGAAGCTCACTATACGGAGAAGAGAATTATTTAAATGCGACTCAGGCGGCGTCAATAATTGATAGAAGCGGTATCGGCGAAATGAATTTAACAAAGCTTCAGAAACTGCTAAGCGGTAAAATTGTAAATATTTCTCCTTTTATATCTGAAAGATTTGAAGGTTTCCGAGGCTCTGCTTCGCCCGAAGATTTTGAGACAATGTTCCAATTGATTTATCTCTATTTTTCCAAAGCACGTGTGGATATAGAAGCACTTAATTCTTCAAAATCACAACAAAAAACATTTATCGAAAACCAAAGCAATTCACCCGAAGGCGTATTTCGCGATTCTGTGCGATATATTTCAAGCGGGTATCATTATACTGCCAAACCGCTCGAAGTAAGTGATTTGGACAAACTGGACGAAGATGAAATTTTTGATATTTACTATGATAGATTTGCTGATGCTTCTGATTTCCACTTTATTTTCGTTGGAAATATTGATGTTGCTAAATTGAGAAAATTTGCAAAAGTCTATCTTGCCAACCTGCCTGCTACACACAGAAAAGAAACTTGGAAAGATATTGGGGAAAATTATCCTAAGGGCAAAGTAGAAGGAAAAGTTTACAAAGGAATAGAGCCAAAAAGTTATGTACGACTTATTTATTCCGGTAAATTCAATTGGAACTATAAGAACAGATTTGCAATACAATCCCTCTGCGATATTTTAAATATTAAATTGAGAGAAGTATTGCGCGAGGATAAAGGCGGCGTTTACGGTGTTGGAGTATTTCCGCAAGTCGCAAAATACCCCAATCCGGAATATCATATTCATATTGCTTTCGGTTGTAACCCCGACAGAGTTGATGAACTGATTACCGCCGTAAAGGAACAGATTAATGATATGCAAAACAACTTGCCAACAGATTCCAATATGGTTAAAATCAAAGAAACCGATAGAAGAGAATTGGAAGTTAATATGAAAACGAACAAATATTGGGTTAGACAGCTTGTGAGAACACTGGTTTATAATGAATCTCCTAATATTTTCTTGCAGAAGCCGGCAATGATTGAGGCATTGAAGCCCGAGGATATTAGAGCCGCCGCTAAGGAATATTTGAATGATAAAAACTTTATGGAGTTCATTCTTTATCCTGAGAACAAGAAGTAAACAAGTAATAAAAAATCTAAACAAAAGCCACGTCAATTGATGTGGCTTTTGTTTATCTTAAATAAGGTTTTAATTTTGCCGAAAGATTGTTAGTTTTGTAAACTATATTATTATGTAATTAAAAATATTTATCAATAAAAATTTAGGATTAACAAATGAATTTCAATAATATTATTTGGACACACATTGACGAAGCCCCACTTATGGCGTCATATTCTTTATTGCCTATCGTACAGGCGTTTACCAAAGGAACCGATGTTACTATCGAGACCAAGGATATATCGCTTGCCGGTAGAGTAATAGCTAACTTCCCTGAGAATTTGAAAGAGGAACAAAAGATTAAAGATTATTTAGCTGAACTCGGCGAGTTGGTGCAGAAGCCGGAAGCAAATATTATTAAGTTGCCGAATATCAGTGCATCTATTCCCCAATTGCAAGCTACAATCAAGGAATTACAGGAAAAAGGATACGATATTCCCGATTTTCCCGAAGAACCCAAGACGGAAGAAGAATTTGCATTAAGAGATAGATTTGCAAAATGTCTCGGTTCCGCTGTTAATCCCGTACTTCGCGAAGGAAACTCAGACCGCAGACCTGCCGCCGCAGTCAAGAAATTTGCTCAAAAGAATCCGCACAGAATGATGAAACCTTGGCCCGAGTCCGGCTCGAAGGCTCGTGTTGCCCACATGGACGACAAAGATTTCTATGGCAATGAAAAGTCTATGACTATGGATAAAGCTTGCGATGTACGTATTGAATATGTCAATGAAGCAGGTGAAGTCAAAGTATTGAAAGACAAACTTTCACTTATGGAAGGCGAAGTTTTAGATTCGACCGTGATGAATGTTGCCGCTTTGCGTAAGTTCTACGCCGAACAAATCGAAGCCGCAAAGAAAGATAATATTCTTCTTTCATTGCATCTTAAAGCAACTATGATGAAAGTATCCGACCCGATTATGTTCGGTCATGCTGTTTCTGTTTTCTACAAAGATGCACTCGAAAAGCATGCTGACACATTAAAGGAAATCGGCGTAAATCTGAGTAATGGTTTGCAAGATGTTTACGACAAATTGCACAAACTCCCCGAAGATAAAAGAGCTGAAATCGAGGCTGATATTAATAAAGTTTATGAGACTCATCCCGATTTGGCTATGGTCGATTCACGAAAAGGTATCACAAATTTGCACGTTCCCAATAATGTTATCGTTGATGCTTCAATGCCGAATGTTGTCAGAGATGGCGGCAAAATGTGGAATAAGAATGACGAACTACAGGATACAATTGCAATGATACCTGATAGATGCTATGCAACAATCTATGGCGAAATTCTTGAGAATGCAAAAGAACTGGGACAGTTCGACCCCTCGACTATGGGCAATGTTGCCAATGTAGGTCTTATGGCTCAGAAAGCCGAAGAATACGGTTCGCACGATAAAACTTTTGAAGCGGAAGGAAACGGCATAATTAGAGCAGTTGATAATAACGGCAATTTCTTGCTTGAACAGAATGTCGAAAAGGGCGATATTTTCAGAATGTGCCAAGTGAAAGATTTACCTATTAAGGATTGGGTAGGACTTGCAGTCAGAAGAGCAAAAGCATCGGGAAGTCCTGCAATATTCTGGCTTGATGATAATAGAGCGCACGATAGAGAAATTATCAAAAAAATCGAAAACTATCTGCCGGAATTTGATACGAACGGTCTTGATATTCGTATTATGAAGCCTGTTGATGCAATGAAATTCACATTGGAAAGAGTACGCAAGGGTTTGGATACGATTTCCGTAACAGGTAACGTATTAAGAGATTATTTGACGGATTTATTCCCGATACTCGAACTTGGCACAAGCGCACGTATGCTTTCAATTGTTCCTCTGTTGAACGGCGGCGGACTATTTGAAACAGGTGCAGGCGGTTCGGCACCGAAGCACGTACAGCAACTCGTTAAGGAAGGACATCTTCGCTGGGATTCGCTCGGCGAATATTGTGCATTAGTCCCCTCCCTCGAACTGGTTTTTGAGAAATCAGGCAATAAAAAAGCCAAAGTATTAGCCGAAACACTTGATGCCGCTGTTGGCAAATATTTGGAGAACGCCAAATATCCCTCGCGAAAAGTGAATGAAATTGATAATCGCGGTAGTTCGTTCTACTTATCAATGTATTGGGCGCAGACTTTAGCGGCACAAGATGAAGATACCGAATTGAAAGAACGTTTTACAAAGATTGCAAAGCAATTGGAAGAAAACGAAACAAAGATTACTGAGGAATTGCTTGCGGCACAGGGTAGTCCCGTTGATTTAGGTGGCTACTATATGCCGGAAACGGAAAAGGTTACAAATGTAATGCGTCCAAGTCCGACATTCAATACAATTATTGATGCAATGTAAGCGATACTAATATAATTCGTTCAAAAAACCTTCCGATTATTTTCGGAAGGTTTTTTTATGAATATTTGCGAACTATACAAAAAACAGTATATCAATAAAGAGGCTGTCTCGTATATTTATGAGACAGCCTCTTTTGAATGATTAAGAAATTACTTACTTATTAATTACTAACTTTCTAACTTTTGTAAACGGACCTGATTCCATTTTAATAAAATACACACCGTTTGTTAAGTCCGAAGTAGAAATATTGACTTCGTAATTACCTTTTTTCATATAGTTATTCTTAACACTGCGAACTAATTTACCCATACTATTGTAAACAACAATCTTAGTATTTCCGTCAAATGCAAGTCCGAAATCCAATGAGAACGAAGAACCTGCAGGATTTGGTTTTACCTGCTGAATATAATATTTTTCAGTGGAAACAATGAGTAAACGTCCGTCCGTAAAGCAAGTGTTTATCTTTACGGGCAGTGTGTCCGCAAGCGGAGTGATACAGGAAACATTTGTTCCGAAACCAGGTGTTATAATAATATTACTCTCAGAAACATCAGCCAAATAAGTACCCAAAACTACAATAAAATCAAGTGTATGCGGTAGAGACATCGGACGATTTCCACTACCCGATATTAATATTTCGCCCACTTGATTAGTATTAATAACCCAATTCCAACCGCGTATATCCGGCAATGTAATGTGTTTGTGGTCAATATATTTAAAAGATTTCTGATAGAAATTAATCTTTACGCTCATTTCGGAAACTCTACCACCATCAAGAGCAGGAATATTGACAGAGAATTTGAGTGCAAATTTCTCCCCGGGCTGAATTTTCCGTTCCGGTTTTGCAATACTTGGTTTGACAGCAACAACAGAACCTATACCTTTCAAGGGAATATTTGCCAAGCCTGATGATGTGTTCACCTGCATAGTTGCCGTGTATGTTCCTGTTACTGTAGGTGCAAATTGAATTATAATATTTCCTCTTTGCCCTACAGGTATTGTTGTTGGTTGGGGGTCTAGCACTTTAAACGCATTACCACCCGTACCGCTAAATTGAATAAAGTTTATTGTTATATCTTCTTCACCATCAGTATTATTGATGACGAATATTTGTTGAGAAGAACCACAAGTCAATACTCTACCGAAATCATAATTAGTAGGAGTAATATCCAATCCCAAACCAATACCGGTAACTACGACAGTATCTTCGGCTTTATACGGCGGGTTACCTGTTTTTGCATCGCATTTAATAAGTAATCTAATTGTTTTCCTACCTGCTGATTGAGGAGTAAACTCTATCGGTAACGACACATTTCCATTATTCATTGTTATAGTAAAATCGCTTGTATTCGTTCCTGTTGCAAATTTAAAGTCAGGATTCTGTGGCATAACAACTGAAGAGACATCTAAATCTTCAGTTGTACTCGGATTTGTTATATTTAATTGCTTTGTAGAAGTAGTTGCAACTACAACAGAACCAAAGTCCACATCAGGGGCATCAATTTTAGGTAATGTTCCAAAGCCTGTTATTTGTCCGAGCATAGTTTGTGAGATATTTTCAATTTTCACTTCAAGACTAATACTTTTTGCTCCTTCAGACAGCGGTTTAAATGTTACGTTAAATGGGAAGGTTTCATCTGGAGCAATAGTTGCAGGAAGAGTAATATTCTTTTCCAGCGTAAAGTTTTCTTCTCCGGCAGTAGCCAAAGCAATTGAAGTAATTTTTACAGAAGCCGCCGATGTATTTTTAATCTCATATTTTGCCGTACTATCGGAAAGGACTCTTCTTCTACCGAAATCAAGAGTAGGCAATGGGAACTGGGATTGAATCGCATTCCCTTTCACATCGGTCTCAGCCGGTCCGCAATCGGCATCTGTATTATATTCTAATTTAGCTGATTTATTGCCCGGTGTTGTTGTAGGCTTAAATCTTAGTGTAACAGCAAGACATCCGTTTGGTTTTAATGTAAACACTCCACCACCGGAAACAATCTCAAATTCTGCGGCATTGGTACCCGTTAATTTCACATCTCCAACTATATCAATAGGAGTAGTATTTTTGTAAATACAATCAATGGTTTTATCCTTACTTGTACTAATGGCAACATCGCCGAAATCAACATCAGCAACAATAGTACCGCCGCATGGTGCAATTAAATCAACAACAGGCGGGTCGCAAGGATTACCACGCAAATGTAATACAGTCTTCTCAGATTGAGTAGCAGGATTTTCAACATAATTAATATATATTGTATGCGACTGCCCCTTATTGATAACAAAAGGTGTGGTTTTGCCATTCCAATCAACAGTATATTTACCATTGGCAGGTTGCAAATCAAAGCCAGTAATAGTCATATCTGTAACATCAGCTTTTAAATCAAGTGATTGGCGTATTGTACCGTAACTCTGTTTGCCAAATTTCAATTGTGTAGCAGAAACAGTAACATTAGCAATACTTGTCGTTGGTGCTATATATGATGTCTTAACACTATCAGGTATTCTATGGAAAACAACCTTAATATCTCTCTTGCGGTTTAACCGGTCGCAAGCAAATGGAGCCGTCCATACTAATTTACATTGCTTTCTATTTTGAATAGTACCTACAATTTCCCTAAAATATTTCATCATATCCGATTTGCGACTGACTAAATAAGACTTGCCGCCCGTCATTCTGCAAATCTCGTTAATCTCACTATTTATCGGACTTCTAATGAACAAAGCATAGACAGTAATTTTCTCACGTTTAGCTACACGAATAATGCTATCTACAACATTGAACTTGAAGTGTACTTCGGGTTCACCATCAGACATAAATATCGCGACTCTTCGCAAATTCGGATCGCGTGTTGCAAGATGGTATAATGCTCCGATTTGAGGGGACGGATGATGTGCCACAAAAGGAGGTCCAAAATCCGTACCTCCGTTTTCCGTTTTATACCATTTATCTATCCACCTTTGTAATGAATCGCCATCAGTCCAGCCACTGAATTGTCTATTAATTCTGGTAAAAGACAGTGCGGCAATTTCGGAAGGCGGGTCAAGGTGTATTGTATCTAAAAATTCTGCTACACCATCTTTAACCCATTTCATTTTTTTCTCATTATTTGTGGCAATATTACCCATAGATTTGCTGGCATCAAGAATAAAATGAACGGCAACAGGCGGATATCCCTCTGTTTTTTTACAATCAATCGATAAACTTGCATCCATCGAAACACCGTTCTCATAGACATCAAAATCATCTATTGTAACATTTGCATATTCCTTACCGATTGGTGTTTTTGTAGAATACATTACTTTCATTGTTGGGAATGCAGTTGTATCAAAATTAAAAATTGAGAACTGCTGCCCAATAGCGTTCTCAAAACTCAAAAGAAAAGAGAATAGAAATATTATTCCGAATATTATCTTTTCTCTTTTATCAAAAATAATCTTTGCTCTTTTCATATAAATTCTCCGCTTATTATTATTTTTTTATTATTTCATCATTCTTTTCATTGTAATAACAATTCATTTGAACAAATTGTTACAATTGTCTATTCAATTTTTTCCTATTTGCTCAATATACATTTCTGTATAATCCAATTTATTCTTTTAGGTCTAAATTCCTTATAGGATAATCTTTAATATTATGTAGTTATTCACTATTTTTTTTGTAGCATTTCTCACTACAATTTTTATAGATAGACAACTTTAATGACCCAAAAACTTGTCTGATTAAAGTAATTGTTTTATATTTAAAAAATATTTGTGTTGTATTCGTATTATTTAAGAAGAAAGAAAGACACAATGAGAAGAAAAAACATATTATTTATTACGCTTTTTGCAGTTTTGCTACTTTTAGTAGCGACTGAAAACGCAAAATCAGATGTTTGTACAGACAGCCTGATTTATGACGGATTTGAAAATGTAATAAAAATCGGTATGGATACCACCGGTCACTATTGGATTGTTACAAGTCCTACAAAAGATTATTATCGATTGCTCATTGACGGCAAGTCAAGCGATAGGTATGAAGCATTTAAGAGTCTTAAATTTTCGGCAGACGGTAATCGCTGGGCTTGCTTTGCTAAAAGCAATGTTGCTTGGAATGTAATGACTAATGATACTATCTTTGAACTCTATTGCGATGAAGTTCTTACTTTGGGATTTAGTCCAAATTCCAAAGTACTATATTATGTGTATAAAGTCGGTTCACAAGTTTACTATCAGATAGGTGATAAAAAAATTAGCGGGAATTCCGGCACAGGCGAGATTTTCGTCAGCTGGGGTGCTGAACGTTATGCTATATGTGAAATGCGCGGTGATAAAAAAATATTCCGATTGCAAGGCTGGGAAACACCTCCTTATGACGAGATTAAACCTGTTGGCTTTTGGAATGACGGTAGCTTTATTTACATTGTTAAACTTGGCAATTTCTGGGAAATATATAAAGACAAAGAATCAATTTCCGAAAGCTATATTAATATTTCGGAATATGCGATCAATCTTACAGGTACTGCTGCCGCTTTCCTCGGGCGGCGTACACAGTTCAATGCTGTTGGAATACTACTATCAGATGATTACTATGAGCCATTGGTATCCAAACCTTATGAATCTGTTTCGGGATTAACCCTACACCCTCATATAGACCTGATGGCATTTAAGGCTATGTATAACAATACTCAATTTATCGTAATGAGTAATACCG
Organism: uncultured Hyphomicrobiales bacterium; assembly: GCA_964581505.1. Taxonomy (GTDB): domain Bacteria; phylum Bacteroidota; class Ignavibacteria; order Kapaibacteriales; family UBA2268; genus CAZOOR01. The sequence continues at coordinate 11,894 of CAZOOR010000017.1, read as the reverse complement.
AATATGGTGGCGGAGAGGATATTGGCTCGCCCCATTGGACGCATGACGGCTCACAATTATATTATTCCGGCTGTGCCACCGATTGCTTTATTAATATTGAGGGCAGGCGTTATAATCTAAATCAAATGTTTGATAGAATGGAAAATTTTGTTGTTAAACCACAGAGCAATACTATTGCTTATTCCACAAGTAGCGCCCTTGTCGTCAGAGATTTAACTTCCGGCAATTTGTATTCCGGTATTATGGTTGATTCAGCTACAAATCCTATATTCAGCTGGCGGCATAATGCTTACTTAGCTCTTGGAATAATCAACAGGCGTGTCTTCCTTATGAAATGCCAATTATAAATATAGAAATAATATATGAAAAAAGACTGCTATTTTTCATAATAGCAGTCTTTTAATTTATATTTTCATCATTTTCCCGACTGTAATAGTAATATTATTAACAGGCGGTGGAGGCGGTTTCACGGTTTTCATTTTCTTCTTCTTTTTCTTTTTACGTCTTCTTCTCTTTTTCTTCTTTTTCTTCGGTTTTGGACCCATTGTATCATCTTCTTTGAAAGACAACATCTTTGCACGTATTTTAAGAGTGGCTACAAAATCACGAACAGCTCGCATACGTGCATCAAGTATCTTCTGCAATTGCACTTTCGGTTTTACCCATACTCGTTTATATCTCCGCTTACCCCTCTTATTCCTATAGTATTTTTTTACTCTCTTCTTTTTGAAATAACTGTCTTTCATTGAGACGGTAATCACAACAGAAGCGTTGATATTCTCTCTCAGAAACTGTTTCATTCTGTTAAAATATTCTATATAGCTGCCGCTCAATACAGTATCTTGCGGTTTGAAAGCATTAAATTGGCAAAGTTCAAGTCCCTCTTCAATTTTCTTGAGCGTAAAGGTTTGGCTTAGTTCCGAATATTTCTGCACATTCGGTATCTCTACGTAATTGGAATTATCTGCTGAAATATACCCCTTGAAATCTACGGAATATTTATGCCCGGGTTTAAGAATAATCTGGTACAATCCTGTATTTCTATTGGATTTTGTCTTTGCTTTCTTGTTATTTGATTGGTCGGTAAATGTCATCTTTACGGCTGTGGGATTGCCGGACAGATTGAGGGTCTTACCCTGCAACAGCACTACTACTTTACTTGTACTCTGTGCATAAAGATTTGCAGCCGATATTAGTAAAAGAAATATAAAAATTAATATTCTGTTCTTACGCATACTTAACATTCAATAGATGATAATAAAAAATTGTTAAAAAAAGTATGAAGTATATATCCTGATTTTATTTGAAAATAAAACGGCATTATTCTTCTCTGATTGCCTCGATAACCGGCACTGCCGCCGCTCGTTTTGACGGATAGAGCGTAGCAAGAAATGAAAAACCAAGAGAAACCGCAATCACAAGCAACACATCTGTCCAAACAATTGTTAGTGGCAGTGATTTAATTAAATACTGTGCGGAATTCAATTTTATCCAGCTATAATGAATCTGTCCGTAACAGAAGCCGAGACCGATGAAAGTCCCTATGCCCGTACTTATTAATCCAATCATCAAGCCTAATTGAAGATATGTTTTCCTTATAAAATGATTACTTGCACCAAGCGCCTTAAGCACACCTATATCGGGTCGCTTTTCAACTACTGTCATTGATAGAGATGCTAAAATATTAAATACGGCAATTATAATTATCAAACTCAGAATAACAAACACGGCTAAACGTTCGAGCTTAAGAATTGTATATAATTCACGATGCAAATCATACCAAGTTAATATAGTGAACTGTGGGTATTTATTTACTAATACTTTCTTTACTTCTTCCGATTTTCCCACATCATCTAAAAGTATATCAATATTTGAGATGGCATTTGCCGGAGCATTTAGAAGCATTGCGGCATTTTGAATTGACGTAATACCATAAGTGTCGTCATATTCGGGGTTATTGGTTGAGAAAACGCCTCTCACATTCATTCGCATTCCGGCACGTCCCGACATTGCGAGAATCGAGGATTCCACTCGTTTGAATGACATCACTTGGACTTCCGATTCAACATTGACTTTTAACCCGTAAGCTAAGCCCGCACCAAGAACAATTGATTTACCTTCTTTATTGTCATCAATAACAAACGAACCGTTAATCACGGACTTGTTAAGACCGGACACAGTTGAGTAATTATGAGTATCAAAACCGAACAGTTGTACGACCTTCATATTATCACCGGTTGTGATAATCATTCTGCCGTTCACAACAGGAGCATACGCTTTGATTCCCCCGTATGATTTAAGGTCGTTAAGGACTTCATTATAATTATTCAACCAAACACCTGTTTTCGGAATAATCCGAATATGGGGGTCAATACCAATAAGTTGTTGTTCGGTAAATTCCCCGAAACCATTGAATATAGACATTACTATTATCAATGCCGCCACCCCGATAACAATTCCAATAATGGAGATAAAGGTAATGAAAGTTATAAAATGGAACTTCCTGATTGAGAATAAATATCGTAGAGCTATTCGTAGTGGTAGTTTCATTCGTCAATCTGTTTATGAGTTTTATGTTTCGGTAATGTTCTGATTTTTTTTTGCTTTTTTATTTTAAACAATTCATTGAAAAAATATTCCTGTGCCGAAAAAGGCGTCTCACCTTCAGCCGGTTTTAGCAATTCATAAGTACCGTCCGATTTCAGCCGCCAGGATTTTTTGTTGTCTTTCCAATATGTGGTCAGCAAATGTTTCATTTGTTTTTGTAAGGATTTATCATAAACAGGGAACATAAGTTCTACCCTTTTATGCAAGTTCCGCGTCATCCAATCGGCACTTGATAGATATATTTCCTCGCTACCACCATTTTTAAAATAGAACACTCGCGAATGCTCTAAAAATCTGCCGATAATACTGCGTACTTCGATATTCTCGCTAACACCCTTTACCCCCGGCACCAAACAGCATATTCCTCGTACTAGTAATTTAATTCTGACCCCTTTCTGCGAAGCCCTATACAGTGCTTGTGTAACTTCTGCGTGTGCTATTGAATTCAATTTGCAGAAAATCAATCCGGGATTTTCCGGTGTGTGTTGGTCTGCTTCACGATTGATTAAATCTACTATTTTCTTACGAAGGCCCATAGGTGCCACAACTAAACTTTTCCATTCCTTGTGATGTGAATATCCGGTCAGATAATTAAATAAGTGTATAGCATCGGCGGCAAAATCCGTATTAGCCGTAAACAAAGCCAAATCGGTATAGATACGCGCCGTAGTGCTGTTATAATTACCTGTGGACAAATGCAAATACGAACGCAAACCTTCATTTTCCCGGCGAACAATTACACACAGTTTGCAGTGGGTTTTCAATCCCATTACTCCATATATCACGTGGCAACCGGCTTGCTCTAATTCCTTAGCCCAGATAATATTTGCATCTTCATCGAAACGTGCTTTCAACTCTACAAAAGCGGTAACCGCTTTTCCATTTTCTGCCGCTAATTTCAGGGCGTTTACAACAGGTGAATTTGTTCCGGTTCGATATAGTGTTATTTTTATCGCCAACACATCGGGGTCGTTCACAGCTGTTTTGATTAATTTCAGTGTACTATTAGTAAATGAATCGAAAGGATGATGAACAATTAAATCTTTCTTCCTTAATGAATCGAAAATTTCGTTACCTTCTCCTGTAAATTGGGGGTAAATTCTCGTCTTGAAAGGTTTATCTTTCAATTCACGTTTTTCTATTTTCAGAAGTTGCATCAAATCGCCCAAGTTCAAAGGACGAGAGAGTATATATACATCTTCCTTACTAAGCTCCAATGAATTCATTAATATTTCGACAAGGAACTCAGGCATATGGGCGCTTACTTCAAGCCTTACGGCGGCACTACCCCAAATTCTGTTTTTAATCTGTTCTGCAATTTCCTTCAGCAAATCCTCTGCTTCGTCCTCTGCTATCTCAAAATCTGCATCACGGGTAACCCTAAACGGATTAGCCGCTTCAATTGTCAGTCCCGGGAATAATGAATTTGCATGCCATTTGATTAATTGTTCTATAAGAACATAATGAAAGCCCTCCTTATTAGGAAGCTGAACAAAACGCGGCAGAAAGCCCGGTATCTGCAAAAAAGCAATCCGTTTCTCACTTGTTCGCTTTTGCATATCGTCCAGCACAAACACAATATTCAATGCTCGATTGATAATTCGCGGGAAAGGGTGTCCCGGGTCGAGTGTTAGTGGAGTCAATACAGGTAGCACTGTGTTACAGAAAAAATCATCTAGATAATCTTTTTCTTCCTCCGAGAGATTCTTTATTTCATGAAAATGTATATCATTCTTTTCCATTTCCGGCAGCAAACGGTTGAGCAGAATGTCTTCCTGTCTCGCATAGAGTTTCAACAGCCGCTTCCTAATTTCAACAAATTGCTCTTCGGGGGTCATTCCGTCCCTTGATAGTTCTACAACCCCCGCTTGTATCTGGCGTTTTAGTCCGGCTACACGAATCATAAAAAATTCATCAAGATTGGAGCTGAAAATAGAAACAAATTTCAATTTCTCCAATAAAGGATGGTCGGGTGATTCCGCTTCTTTCAGGACACGTTTGTTGAATTGAATAAAACTCAGCTCGCGATTCAAATAATATTCCGGTGCGCTTGCTCTATTTTTATTCTTCTTCATATTGTCCCCTATTTTCTTTGCCGTATTCGTTACTATTCATTTCATTTTGTTTTTATTATAATAATCAATCAAAGCATTTGTTGACGAATCGTGCTTTGTAGCACTAATATCAACGTTCAACTCCGGCAAGATTGCTTTTGCAAGTTGCTTGCCAAGTTCCACGCCCCACTGGTCGAAGGAATTAATATCCCAAATAATTCCCTGTACAAATACCTTATGTTCATATATAGCAATAATCTTGCCGAGATTTTCGGGTGTAAGTTTCTGATAAAAAATTGTATTGGTGGGCTTATTGCCCTTGAATATTTTATGCGGGAGCAATTCGCTTATTTCTTCCTCATTCATTCCTGCCGCTTCCATTTCTTTTCTTGCCTGTTCTGCCGATTTACCTTTCATCAGTGCTTCGGTTTGTGCCAAAAAGTTTGAAATCAATATATCATGATGTGTGTTGAGTGGATTATTGCTTTGTACAGGTGCCAGGAAATCCGCCGGTACGATTTGTGTACCCTGATGAAGCAATTGAAAAAATGAATGCTGGGCATTTGTTCCGGGCTTACCCCATACTATTCCACCGGTCTGATAATCGACTTCATTACCCTTGCGATTGATATATTTACCGTTGCTTTCCATATCAAGTTGCTGCAAAAAATCCGTAAAGTATTCGAGATACTGCTCATAAGCTATTACAGCCCGAGTAGAGCAAGAAAAGAAGTTTCGATACCAGATGCCGAGTAAGGCAAGAACTACCGGTATATTATGCTCAAGGGGCGCTGTCCTGAAATGTACATCTGCCGCATACGCTCCGCTGAGCAATTTCTTGAAATTATTATAACCAATATATAATGCTATTGATAAGCCTATTGCCGACCAAAGCGAATATCTGCCACCAACCCAATCCCAAAACTCAAACATATTGTTCGTATCAATTCCAAATTCTTCAACCTCTTCGCTATTTGTCGAAATTGCAACAAAATGTTTGGCAATATTTGCCTCGTTTCCATTGCTATTCTCCAAAAACCAGCGTTTTGCTGTATGAGCATTGCTCAAAGTTTCCTGTGTTGTGAATGTCTTCGAGGCAATTACAAATAATGTTGTCTCAGGGTTCAAGTCTTTTAGGGTCTCGGCAATATGTGTACCGTCCACATTGGAAACAAAATGCACGCTCATATTTGGTACAGCATAGTGTCGCAATGCTCTGCATACCATAGCGGGACCTAAGTCAGAGCCGCCTATCCCAATATTTACTATATCACATATATTTTTTCCGGTGAAACCAAGCAACTCTCCACTATGAATGCTTTCGGTAAATAGTTTGATTTGTTTAAGTACGGTATTAATACCAGGCATTACGTCTTTTCCATCTACATACACAGGGGAATTAGAACGATTGCGCAAAGCTGTATGCAATACTGCTCTTCTTTCCGTGAAATTGATTTTATCACCTGAGAACATTCTATCAATCCATAGTTTCAAATCCCGCTCATTAGCAAGTTCCAAAAGCAGTTTCATTGTTTCATCTGTGATAATATTCTTAGAGTAGTCCAACAGTATTTCGCCAAATTCAATATGAAATTTATCAAAGCGGCGTTTATCCTCTGTGAACAAATCACCTAAGTGAAAGCTTTTTATTTTATTATAGTGCTTTTCTAATTTATTCCATGATTTTAGTTCAGTCATTTTTTCATTCTTTTTCTTTGTTAGCATTTAAACTTAAATTTAATAAAATTTTGTTAAAAAGCTATGATATTTTATATTATAAATATGATTGTGCAAAAAGAAATAATTATCAATTCAAAACCGCGTGGTTTTAACTTGATAACTAATAAAGTGCTGGATGCATTGCCTGAAATGAATAATTTCTCGGCAGGTGTTCTGCATTTATTTATTAAGCATACAAGTGCAAGTCTTAGTATTAGCGAGAATGCCGACCCGACCGTTAGGATTGATTTGGAGACATATTTCAATCGTTCCGTACCTGAGGATATTGCTTTGTATAGACACACTATAGAGGGTTTGGACGATATGACTTCTCATATTAAAAACGTAATCATAGGTTCATCGCTTTCGCTGCCAATTGCGAACGGAAGATTAGAACTCGGTACTTGGCAGGGTATTTATCTATGCGAACATAGAAATTATGCAAAAAACAGAACAATTGTTGCAACTATTTGGGGAGAATAATGAAGCAAAAGAAAAAAGCGGTTGTAATGCTTAGTGGCGGAATGGATTCTGCCGTGTGTGCGGCTTTAGCAAAGGAGCAGAACTATGATATTGCCGCATTACATCTGAACTACGGACAAAAAACTCAAAAGAAAGAATTGGAATGTTTCAATAAACTCGCCGATTATTTCGATACTGTCGATAAACTGATTGTTGATGTTTCGCATCTTTCTATGATTGGCGGTTCAAGTTTGACTGATAACAATATACCCGTTGTAAAATCTACTTCCGACAAAAAAGATGAAATCCCGAATAGTTACGTACCATTTCGTAACGGCAACATACTCGCTATAGCAACAAGCTGGGCGGAAGTAATAGAGGCACAAGCCTTAGTAATCGGTGCAATGCAAGTTGATTACAGCGGTTATCCTGATTGTCGCGATGATTTCTTCGATGCTATGGAAAAAGCAATAAACCTTGGTACAAAACCGGATACATATCTGCGAATTCTCACTCCAATTATTAACTACACAAAGGCAGATGTAGTCCGGAAAGGTATTGAACTCGGTGTACCTTTTGAGCATACTTGGAGCTGTTACTCTGATAGCAACAAAGCCTGCGGCAAATGTGATTCCTGCACTCTCCGTCTAAAAGGGTTCGCAGATGCAGGAAGAGCCGACCCGATTGAGTATTTATGATTAACGTTTTGTTTTTTTATAAATAATTTTTTTAATATATTGACATTACTTAATTGGGGAAATTAAAATAAGAGTGTTAATTTTTTCACTGTTAATTTGTATTTTTTATTAATATTCTGAGGATTTAATGAAACGTTTATTTACAACTATATTTGTAGCCTTAGTGTTGTTTGTTTCAACAGCATTATCTAACGGACTAAACCTAAACAGTATCGGTGTAAAAGCCGGTGGTATGGGTGGTGCATTTATTGGCTTGGCAGATGATTATTCTGCAATTTATTGGAACCCCGCCGGTATAAGCAATATCGAGAATACGCAAGTTGCGGCATATTTTACAGGTGTTATGCCTACTGCAACATATAAAAATTCTATGGCTCATATTGATGCTACAACAAAAGCACAGATGTTCCCTGTCCCCGGACTTATGGGTTATGTACCGATTACTACCGGTGTTATGACACTCGGATTTGGTGTCTATATTCCTTCCGGCTTAGGTACTACTTGGGACGGCGACGAATTGAAAAATCTTACAGGTGGACATTCTTACGAGTGGCTAAGCCAAATCGGTGTTGCTAATATTTCACCTGCTGTATCATTCCAATTATTGCCCACACTTTCTGTTGGTGCGGCTATCAATCTTAGCTACGGCTTCCTTGATTTGAAAAAACCAATGGGTATGCCGAACCCGCACGATAATACTAAAATGATTTTCGGTCAATATTCCGAGAGTTCTTCCGGTATGGGATTTGGTGCTACAATAGGATTTCTATTCCAAGCTACAAACGAAATAAGCATTGGTGCTTCTTTCAAGACCGCTAACAAAATTGCATTTTCTGGTACTGCAAAAAATGATTTAGTGAAAGCTGCCTTACGTGAGCATTATAAAGATGCAGATTTAGAACGCGATATTACTTGGCCTATGTGGATTGGTGGCGGTGTTGCCGTTAAACCGATTAATGTTTTGACTATTACAGCAGATGTTCAATATACCGCTTGGAGTGTATTGGATAAAATGCACACAACATATAAGGGCTGGGAAATGGCAAAAGTTACAGAAGGCGATATGATGATGAATTGGGAAGATAAAATGCAATTGCGTTTCGGTGCCGAATTTGATGCTATGGATATGCTTGCGATTCGTGCCGGTTATTATCTTGACCCTGCACCTGCTCCGGACGAAACAGTTAATATACTTTTCCCGAGTATCAATTATGCAGGTCCTACATTTGGCTTTGCTTTGAAATTCACCGATTTAACGGTCGAAGCCAGTGTTGAATATCTCTCCGGTACGGAGAGAACTATCACAACACAGACTGAAGATAATATGTCGGGTGTTCATAATATGAATATTTTCTCTTTCTTTGTAGGCTTTGTTCTTGAATTCTAAATAATCCTACATTCTTTCTATGAGCGGTTGCTTTCGGGTAGCCGCTTTTTTTATTAATATATTTTCATTATATTGTTTTTAATGTAAATGTTTTTTTATTAAAATAATAGAGGATTATTGTTATGAAAAAAGTATTAGTATTTCTATTACTCGTATTGGTTAGTGGCTCTTCCGTCTTTGCACAACAGAAATCGAATGAGGATTTTTTGAATACGCAAATTTTAATTAATCAAGATTTAGATGATAACTTTAATAAAATTAAAACTCTCTCGGATAAATTATCAACTTCCGAAAGATTGTTTATTTATAATGATTATGAAAAAACAAAAACACTTCCGTTTATTTTAAATTTTGTAGTTGGCTTAGGTATTGGTTCTTGGGTACAGGGACATACAACAGGCGGACTTATTGGTACGATTGGACATTTAACCGGATATGGGCTTCTATTATCAAAAAATAAAGATATACAAACTATCGGAGGAATTGTATTCCTTGGAACTTGGATAACCGACCTGATATTGCCGTTCACTTATGCCAATTCTTATAATAAGACATTAAAAAATGCTCTGAAAATCAGTTCTATTTCCTCAATAAAAGTAGTTCCTACTATCAATGTAACTACTAATAATATTGTTTATCCCGGAGCCGCAATTTCCGTGCAGTTCTAATTTGTATTTTATTATGAATTACTATATTGTTTGACAAGTAATTCTATGTTATTAATCAATTTGAGGTTTTTGTTATGAAAAAAGTATTAGTGCTTCTATTGCTCATATTAGTTGGCGATACTTATGTTTTAGCTCAAAATAAATCAAATAATGATTTTGTGAATACACAGAAGTTGATAGACGATGATTTAGATGACAATTTCAATAGAATCAAAGCGCTCACGGCTAATTTATCAACTGCCGAAAAATTGTTTATTTATAATGATTATGAAAAAACAAAAACACTTCCGTTTATTTTAAATTTTGTAGCTGGCTTAGGTATTGGTTCTTGGGTACAGGGGCATACAACAGGCGGACTTATTGGTACAATTGGACAATTAACCGGATACGCACTTCTATTATCAAAAGAAGAATCTACTAAAACTATTGGAGCGGTTGTATTCCTGAGCACTTGGATAACCGACCTGATATTACCGTTCACTTATGCCAATTCATATAATAAGAAATTAAAAAATGCTCTGAAATTCAGTTCTATTTCCTCAATAAAAATAGTTCCTACTATCAATGTGACAACTAATAATATTGTATATCCCGGAGCCGCAATTTCCGTGCAGTTCTAATTGATACAAATGCTTATTAAAAGCGGCTACATTCGAGTAACCGCTTTTTTTGTTCCAAACTATGAATTTTATTTCTTATATATAAATATGTCAGGTGATAAAGAAATCATAATATATGCGGAATTATTTATTTCGTCTTTACTACCCTTCTTTACTACTTCGAGAGTTTCCGTAGCAAGCATTTGCGAATATCCGCCAATAAATTTCATTCCTTTTACAATCGGGAATGATAAAAAGAAATCGAACTCCGTACCGAAACTACTGTTCATTGCAGAACCTGGATTTTTCATATCGACAACATCTGCAGCTGCTGAAAACAAATGAGTAGCAAGTCCGAAACTCACAGGATTAAGTTTAGTTTTTAGTATTAAATATATGTCCTGCAAACCTACATTGCCATGAGCATTTCCAACATAAAAGTAATCCATAAAACCATTGAATTTATGATTTGTTCCATACAGAGGTTTGAACTCATTTGATTCCAAACTGTTTTTCAGCTGACTATTACCGGACAAACGCTCAAAACCTAATACTGCTGTAAATGATTGAGCGAATTTATAAGAGATATCTGTGGCAATATACGAAGCGTTTATTTTTTGCGCTGTGGCAGGTGTTCCCACTTGTTTATTGCCATACCCTCCCTGGTAGTAGAAAGTTGCATGAGCAGTAAATCCATTATCTATATACGATAATCTCGGTCCAATTGTTTGACTGTAAGCATCGCCGCCAGTCTTCAATTGTAAACCATTATTAAGAAACAGAAAACTAACATTGAAGCTATTGCATGCCTTGAAATTAAGCCAAAGATTTTGGAAAGTCTTATAATTCTTAGGATTAACTTTATTATCCGTGCCAATCAATTTATAGGCATCTTGATTATAAGCAAAAGCTAATTCCGCTTTTAATATACTTGATGTGTATTTAAATATAGCGGCATCATGGCTTCTTGCCTGTTGCGCCCAATTTACACTGCCAAATATTCTATGGTCATCATAAATAATTTCTTGACGTCCTACTTTCAAAGAGAATGCCTTTGTTATTAATGCTTCAAGCCATGCTTCGTGGATTGATGTCGCTTCATCTTCATTAGCAACAATCTGTTGCCGATTTCCCCAAACGCGTACATCTTGCAATGAAATTCGTGTGTAAAAATCCCTATTCTTAAAAAATAAATTCAAACGACTTCTTTGATTTATATTCATACCTGCAGATTGGTCGGACTTTGCTAATGTTTTATATCCATGCAAATATTCAAAACGCGGACGAATTTCGACACCAATTTTAAATTCGCTATCGTATTCTGCTTTATTATTCTGTACCTGTGCATTTGCAGAAAGGGCACAGAAAGCTATTAAAATAGCCGCTATCGTAGTTTTTATACTTACCATATAGTAATTCCTATTGTTTATTAATAAACTTATTATTGATAATATTCAATCAGGAACAAAATTAAGCAGTTTTCACAATATATGCAAATATATTATTGTTTCTCATCAATTATGTATATCATCAATTCTTTATGTTATTATCTATTTGCATTTCATCTGTATAGAAATGTCAGAACCAAAATGTTACTCCTGCGAAGCAATTTTTTTTTTCTATATTGCAGAGATGATGCATCTACGATGCCGAAAGGCAAAAGGTAAATACAAAAATCGCACCCTGAAGGACGCAGTTTG
>CAZOOR010000016.1:0-38553 GCA_964581505.1 uncultured Hyphomicrobiales bacterium | reverse complement strand
GACCTCTCTGTCGCTTTGCGACATCTCTCCTTAGCAAGGAGAGAAAAAGAAATGCAATTATTATTTTCCCCTCCTAATTTTAGGAGGGGTGGACTTGCGAAGCAAGGACGGGGTAGTGTGTTTCTGAAAGGCAAAACAGCCAACACACCCCTAAAACAGAGCATCAGTTCAGGGAGTGTATCAAACAGCATGAACATTTATCACCGTAACCTAAAGGATACGGTTTAAAAGGACATATATATTAACCGCATCCTTCAGGGTGCGGGGGGAGACAACCGAGATACTTTAAAAGGCAAAACAGCTGACCTCTCTGTCGCTTCGCGACATCTCTCCTTAGCAAGGAGAGAAAAAGTAACAGCATGGATGCTTCGCTAACGCTCAGCATGACAAATTACCTTTTACCTTTCTTTCCCCTCCTAATTTTAGGAGGGGTGGACTTGCGAAGCAAGGACGGGGTGGTGTGTTTCTGAAAAGCAGAACAGCCAACACACCCCTAAAAATAAAACCGCACCCAGTTGAATGCGGTTTGTATTTTCAGTAATCATCAATTAGTCATTGCGGGTGAATGCCATATCCTTGCACTGCCAGCAGGCTTGGTCTTTCAAAGGCTTATTCGGGTCCACGGGTTTATCGCAAACCCAAATGCAACCGTCTTTATCAAGAATAAATTGCAGAGGTCTTGCACCCGGGTGGACAATACCATTACCCAATATCTGTTCTTTTTTATCTTTTGTATCCATTGTAATCTCCTGTTAATATATTAAATAAAATGTTTAGTAATTCCTCTGTCTGGGACCAGTAGGATTTTCGTCAATTAAATCAATCATCAGTTGATTGAAATCGGCTTTATTAATTTCTACGACAACTCCGGTTCTCCCGACAATACAAAAAGCATACTTTCCACTCCACATAGCCCAGCCGGTATATGGTTGCCATTCAGGAGCAATTTCTTTACTAAGTAGCTCGCATTGCTTTTTGAAAAGTTGTTCATTATCTTTTGCAACTTGTGCAAAAATCTTTTTTGCTTCGTCCGGCATTTCGCCAACCGCACGTTTAATATCACCATTATCGTCAAACTGTCCTGCGGCAATAACGCCCGGCTTTTTAATAAGTCTGTCTAATCCAATCATATTTTACACCTTTGTTTAAAATAACAAATTCAATTAATTATACTTATCTATGAAATTTGCGTGCCACAAATTATTGCGTTTCGCTTACACTCTTTTATTTCAATTATTTACTAATATCACCTAATAATTAATTTAAGCAGGCAAATGGATATTTATTGCGGTTATGCAACGAATAATACTATTAAAATTGCGTATATGCAATTATTTTTTGGGCGGTTTGACACCTAATTTTTTTAGTTTTCTGTGAAGTGTAGAGGGATTAATATTAAGTTCTTTTGCGGTATTTTTCCTACTCCAATTGTTTTTCTTAAGTACGGAAATCAGGAATACAGCTTCCAATTCTTTCATATTGGAAGCAATTTCAATAGCAGGGACAGCTGATTTATTATGAAATTTATCGGGTAAATGTTCTTCTTTAATAATGCCACCGGGACACAATACATAAGCATGCTCAATGATATTTTCCAATTCGCGGACGTTGCCCGGGAAATCATAGTCCATTAATTGTCGCAAGGCATAGGGACTAATTTCTTCAATATGTTTGTGATAGATTTTATTCAATTTATCAATAAAATATTCAACCAGCCAAGGAATATCTTCCTTCCGCTCGCGCATTGGTGGTGGTTCGATTTTAATAACATTAATACGATAATAGAAGTCTTCGCGAATGACCTTATCACGCACTAATCTTTCCAGATTCTTATTTGTAGCAGTGATAATGCGCACATCGGCATTAATTGACTTAGTGGAGCCAAGCGGTTCATACTTCTTTTCCTGCAATACGCGTAATAATTTAACCTGCAACATTGGGGAAAGTTCGCCGATTTCATCAAGGAAAAGGACACCACCGTCAGCAAGGGCAAATCTTCCTTTTTTGTCTTTTTTAGCATCGGTAAATGCACCTGCTATATAACCGAAGAGTTCGGATTCGAGCAATGTTTCCGGCAATGCGGAGCAATTAACTGTAATTAGCGGCTTGTTTTTTCTCTTGCTTTGTGAATGAATGGCACGAGCAATTAATTCCTTACCCGTCCCGCTTTCGCCCTCAATCAATACGGTAGAATCACTTTGTGCAACAATCCTAATCAAATCAAATAATTTCTGCATTGCATTACTTCTACCGAACATATTCTCAAAGAAATAGTTTTCCCGATATTCGTTTTTTACTTGAACAGCAGGAGTTAAATCTCTGAATGATTCGATTGCACCATAAATATTACCTTGGGAGTCTCGCAATACAGCCGTGTTAATGCTAATTGGGAAACGCTTATTATGTGGTCTGATACATACGGTTTTATTTATAATGGGTTTGCCGGTACTAATTGTTTGCTGTAATGGGCATGCTTCTTTGCATAATTCATTGTGCATAATATCCGTACAATTACGACCTATTGCATCTGCCCTATTTATCCCAAGAATAGTCATTGCGGAAGCATTAATGAAATTGATATTCAAATCAGTATCAACCCTAATAATACCCAAGGGAATATTATTGATTAATTCGATTAATTCATTTGAGGAAAGCAACATAAGCAAATATCAATATTGCAAAAACGCAATATATAATTTTATATATAATAAGTCTCGTTAATCTGCAAACAATAGAAATTCTGTAACAAAATGTGTTGAGCATTATTTACTAATTATTTTTTTTCTTATATTTGTTTTTCTTTATTATTTAATAAGGAGTTCATCAATGACTCACTTCCGTTTATCAATAATCTTACTATTTATATTGACAGCATCAATGTCGGCATTAACCGATAAGCAAATAAATGAAAAAGCAAAAGAACTTCTTTCAAAAATGACATTAACAGAGAAGATAATGCAATTGGGAACAGAAAATGCAAATGCAATTCCAAGATTAAAAATACCTCAATATAGATGGCATAATGAATGTTTGCACGGCTTAGTGAGTGATAATATCACAGTGTTTCCATCTTCTATTTCATTAGCGGCAACATTTGATACTGATTTGATTTCACAGGTAGCCTGTGCAATTTCAGATGAAGCAAGAATTCAATTTAAGCACGGTCAAATGGGTTTAACATATTGGTCTCCTAATCTGGATTTAGCACGAGACCCGCGTTGGGGTCGGACGTCAGAGACTTATGGAGAAGACCCGTACCTTGCAGGACAATGTGGGACAGCATACGTTAAGGCAATGCAGGGCAACGACCCTGTATATTTTAAAACAATTCTCAGCCCAAAGCATTATACAATTCACAGTGGACCTGAAACAGAGCGACATTGGCTAAACCCAAAAACATCTCAAAAGGATTTTTGGGAAACATATATGAAACCATTTGAAACAATAGTTCGAGAAGGTGGAGTTTACTCAATGATGTGTGCCTATAACGCTTATTCAGGAGTACCAATTTCTGTAAACAATTTTTTAATCGAAGATGTGCTAAGAAATAAATGGGGATTAAAGGGATTTGTAATGAGTGATTGCGGCGCCTTGAGTAATGTTGTTTGGAGCCACTGGTATGCCAAGAATGAAGTTGAAGCAGTTGCTTTGTCCATTCGTGCAGGTGTTGATTTGGATTGCGGTGATTTTTTTATTAAGAATGCCGAAAAGGCTA
This sequence comes from uncultured Hyphomicrobiales bacterium, assembly GCA_964581505.1. GTDB lineage: Bacteria > Bacteroidota > Ignavibacteria > Kapaibacteriales > UBA2268 > CAZOOR01. Next base: position 34,838 of record CAZOOR010000016.1, on the reverse strand, counting down.
TCAAACAAGATCTATTAACCGAAGCGGATATAGACAAAGCTGTTTTAAGATTATTAGTCGCTCGACTAAAACTAGGGGTAATTGAGCCTCCACCTGATTTCCCATATAATAATATTCCTGATTCACTACTTGCAAGTTATAAACACAGACAACTGGCACTAAAAGCGGCACAGGAATCAATTGTTTTGTTAAAAAATAAAAATAATACACTTCCGCTAAATAAGAATTTGCAATCAATATATGTTATTGGTCCGAATGCCCCTACATATTGCGAAATGTTAGGCGGTTATCATGGCTGGCCTAAATATTGGGTGTCATTTTTAGATGGACTTAAAAAGAAAATCAAACCCGAATGTAAACTTACGTTCAATAAAGGTTGTGAAATTGTCGGTTCTTTCACGGAGCTTATTCCTGTAAAATACTTAAAAACTATCAATGGCGAACGAGGCTTGACAGGAGAATATTTTAGCAATAAAAATCTAGAAGGTAAACCTGTCCTCACCCGTGTTGATACTGTAATCAATTTTAATTGGCAGCGAAAATCACCGGTAGGGGAAAAAGACGGTGAACCTTTTTCAGTAAGATGGACAGGCATATTAACTGTTCCGCAAACAGCAGAGTACACATTTAAAACAATAAATAATGATGGCACAAGATTATTTATAGATGATAAAAAAATTCTTGACAATTGGTGGGACCACGGTGCTTCACCTTTTATTGGCTTTGACTCGCTCATTGCTGGGAAAGAGTATAAAATCGTACTTGAATATTACTTTAATCAGTCATTTGCTTCAGTACGATTGGAATGCGGAAATGAGAATACGGGACAGGATTTTATTGATTCAATTACTTCGGAAGCAAGCAATTATGATGCAATTGTTTTTGTTGGTGGTATTTCAACAATGTATGAAAGTGAAGAACTGGGCGATGTCTATGCACCCGGTTTCTATGGTGGAGACAAAACATCTATCGATTTACCACCTACTCAAACTAAAATCTTGAAGGCACTTAAAAAATCGGGCAAGCCGATTGTTCTTGTGATGATGTCGGGTTCTTGTTTAGCAATTAATTGGGAAAATGATAATATCCCTGCTATTGTACAAACTTGGTATGCCGGGCAGGAGGCAGGCGATGCTATTGCCGATGTTCTTTTCGGAGATTACAATCCTTCCGGCAGAACTCCACTTACTTGGTATAAATCCCTTGACGATGTACCGGATTTCAAGAACTATTATATGACAAACAGAACTTATAGATTTTTAAAAAAGGAACCATTGTATCCTTTTGGATTTGGTCTTAGCTACACCAGCTTTGAATACGAAAATTTAATCTTACCAAAAGAAACTATTATGGTAGAGAATGTAGATAGTGTAGCCGTTACTTTTAATTTGAAAAATTCCGGCAAACTTAGCGGTGATGAAGTAGTTCAGATTTATGTAGTAAATAAAGAATCTAAATTTGAGAAAGCGAATAAATCTTTGATAGCATTTAAAAGGGTTAATCTCAGAAGCGGAGAAAAATCCACTATCCACATTAAAATACCCCTTAAAGAATTTTCAATTTACGATTCTACTAAACATAGATTCATTATTGAAACCGGCAAATATGAAATTCAAGTTGCCACCTCATCAAAAGACGTCAAACTATCAGGTGAAATTAATCTAAAATCATCAGATACAAATATTAATACTGATTTGGACAAAATGACATTATTATATCCGAATCCAACAAACAGAAAGTTCTCTCTCAAAATTAATCAAATACTAAATAGCAACAATATAACAATTAAGGTTTTTTCTATAACAGGCAAACAAGAGAGAATTACTATATCACGAGATTATTCGAACAATCTTTTTAAAATTGATTGCAAGCATCTTACCCCCGGATTCTATATTCTTCAATTAATATCGGGAACATATCGAACAACTAAGAAATTTGTAATAAACAGGTAAGTATTACATTACATCTGATAAGAGCAAACCCGTATAAACAATGATTTATACGGGTTTTGCTTGTGCCCGGAACAGGACTTGAACCTGCACGGGAGTACTCCCACTACACCCTGAATGTAGCGCGTCTGCCAATTTCGCCATCCGGGCTGGATTTTGAAAAACAAAAATACGAATATTTTTTTTATTTAGGGCATAATTATATGTCATTTATTCTAAAATTTTGAAACAAATTCATTATATTGTTGTTTTTACATTTAGTATTGTAGAATTATTAAATAAGAATTAATATGAGATTATTAGCAGTTTTGTTTTTTATGGTATTTATTGGGAATAACTTAAATGCCGGAGTAAATATCAGTTTCAAGCCGAATATAATAAATTTTGGTGCTGTGGAATCCTCTGCCCCGTCTAAAACCATAAAAGTTACGATGAAGAATAATGACAACTATTTATATTCAATTGCAAATCATCAGTTTATTCCAAATGTTAATGGGTTCATTACAACCGATTTACCGGATAAATTTACTATGAAACCATTTGCTGAAATGACTTTTAATGTTAAATTATCTCCATCAAAAGCAAAAATAGGACAGTTTCAAATTAAACTCACCTTTACGATAAGGGATACATCTGACCGAATTACACTATCAATTAACGGCAATATCTTTAAACCACAACAAACTGATTTCAGTATTCATCTTGCAATACCAAATATCGAAGTTGAAATTGGTGAAAATTTTAATTTACCAGTAATCATTAAATCAATTAATTTAAAAAATACAAAGATTGATAATGTTAGTTGTGCGATTAAATACAATGCTTCCGTTTTAGCACTAGTTAATGGAGGTGGGGACGATATTATTGAATATGGAACTCGTACCAGTTACAAAAAAATAACGGTCAAACGTACATTAAAAACCGGAGACACTTTATTGTCATTTCCAATGACTGCGGCTCTCGGTAATGCTACAGCAAGTGATATTATTCTAAATAATATAATTTTTTATTCAAAGGGAAGCGTAATTCAAACAGCATTAACACGCACAAATGGTCATATTAAAATCAAAGGTATTATATATCAAGATAAAATTCCAAGATTAGTAAGCAATCTTTCTTCCGATTATTACATTTATCCTCCACCCAATCCCGTAAACAAGGATTTTACTTTAAGAGTGATATATTCGGGCAAAGCACAATTAAAAATATATTCAATTGAGGGCTTTTTGGTAAAAGACCTATCATCTTTACTGCCGGTAAAAAGTCAAAGAGGAAGTGAGAAGATAGTAATTCCCCGAAATATATTTAGTAATCTCGGGGCTTATATCATAGGTTTATCCGGCATTAATGCTTTTGTTAATAAAATGATAATAGTAAAATAAAAATATATGATAAGATTTAGAATATATTTACTATTTGGATTTGCCGTCCTGCTGTTTCACTCAACTCTAAATGCTCAATTTAAATATGTTGGCGTTTCACTTGCCGGTGATTACACATTTAATAAAAACAGTACAATAGGATTTCCTAACTATCCTATTAACGACATTCAGTTTACACCGGAAAATTCTCTTAATTTAGATATTAATGTTCTTACGAGATATTATTTGTATCATAATATTTTTACAGGAATTGAGTTCGGATATAATAAATGCAAACTGCCATATATCGGAGATGAGAAGACCAAAGTAATTAAAGGAAATCAAGCGGTTGATGCTATAATCAGGCATAACATATCTGCAGAATTTGATTGGCTCTACCCATCAATATTTATTGGTTATAGACATAAATTTTTCTCTGTTGGCATCGGTAATAGGTTTAATATCAATTTATCCGGTCAATATAGTCGCTCCCAAACAATTGTTCAACCGGACAGTATGTATTTCATAAACCCCGCCCCACAATCAATTACTACAATAGATAGCATATCATCTATTGTATATATGCCGTTTTTTCGCTTGACTTATAACATCGGTAAAGAGCTATTTCCTTCTTCACCATTTAGTTTGGAGATTGATGCAGAGTATTCTTTTGCACTTAATAGTTTTTTAGACCAATTCTCTATCACTACATCAAGTATTAAATTTGGTATCAACATTGGTTTGGATTTCGCAAACAGAACAAATGAGCAAATAACAATTAATGATACGATTTACAAACGGGATACTAGTGTAATATATTCATATAATGTCAGTTCACCGACAGTAACGATATTATCAACAATTACAAAGAAAAACACAAGTAATAAAAATGGAATTATCCACAATATTACAACTGTTACCCAGCACTATTCCCGTAAATTACCTCGTCCGCACTCTCTATTAAATGGCGAGTTAAGTACTGTCTTTATTGCGGAAAACGGAATTGAAATGAAAGAATGTGTCATCTCCTATTCCGAGATAATGATAATACGTAATTACCCCTATATTCGAAATCATAAGGTTGAATTTGAAAAAGACAGCCAAATGATTGAAAGTATTGAAATCCCGACTATTAGGTTCTATACTTCTTTCATAGCGGAAGCCGGATTGGATAGTATGATAATCAAACTTTATTCAAATGGTAATTTAATAAAAGAGATAGTAAACACAGATGAGAAAACAAATTTTATCGAAGTTAATATCGATTCACTAATTGACCTAAAAACCACCCAATCATTGGACTATGAGTTAAATCTTATTGATATGGAAGGACAGAGGAAAAAAGCGGCTTCGGGAAGAGTTATGATGAAAATCAGAAAAAGTAATAAATTATATATCAAGCAATTATTCTATGTTGATTTGAATATTGACAATAACTATATCAGTGAGATAATAAAAAATGCAAAATCTATTTCATCGAATTATCAAATCATTGCTTATTATAATGATGAAATAAATAGAGAGCAAAAGGATAGAATCGAAATAATTGCAGAGAACGAACCCACAATTAAATATATATCATTATGTAAGCAAGAATTCCTTAGTAGGTTTACTTACAAAAATCAAGATATTGAAAGACATTTAATACTAATCATTGAAAAATAAATAGAGCCGCTACATTAGATAGCGACTCTATAAATATAAAGCGTTGGCAGAAAAAGTGCCGAAATAAGCTTATGAATTTTCAGCCGGTGCTTCGGCGGGTTTTGCTTCGGCTTCCTGCTGTGCTTTTTCAGCTTCTTCTTTCGCCTTTTCTTTTGCAATTACTCTTTGCTTGCGTAATTCTTTACGGCGGAAGTATCTCTCTTTTGCAACTTCTTTGTGTTTTACAATTTCGCTTTCGATTTCTTCTTCGCTTTTGCCTTTAAATTGCAAAGCACGGCGAAGCAAAACACCTTCGTAGCTTAATAATTCGCGAACCAAGTCGGAAGGTTGGGCGCCATTATTCAGCCAATAGATAGCTCTTTCGGCATCTACTTTAATTGTGGACGGTTGATAATGCGGGTCATAATAGCCCAATCTTTCCAAGAAAGCACCGTCTCGTTTTTTTCTGCCATCAACAGCAACAATATCATAGACCGGATGGTGCGTTCTGCCTTTTCTACGTAAACGTAATCTAACCATTAGATTTCCTTTATTTAATTAATAATTAAAATTTTACATTCCAAAGTTTTGTGGCAAGCCGAAATTTTTCAAGAATCGTGATTTGCCGCCACGTGATATATTTTTCATCATTTTCGTCATATCCTCGAATTGCTTAATCAGTCGATTAACATCTTGTACAGTAGTACCACTACCGACAGCAATTCGTTTTCTTCTGGAGCCGTTAATTTTCTTCGGATGACTTCGTTCAAATTTAGTCATCGAAAGAATAATGGCTTCCACCTTCGAGAAAGCATTGTCGTCAATATTGACATTGCGCATAGCTTTGTCCATACCGGGAAGCATACCGAGCAAATCCTTGATTGAACCCATTTTCCTAATCGCTTTCAATTGGTCTAGGAAGTCGTCATAGGTAAACTCGTTCTTTCGGATTTTTTGCTCTAAATTTTTTGCCTGCTGTTCATCAAGTTGTTGTTCAGCCTTTTCAACAAGTGTTAGTATATCACCCATACCAAGAATACGAGAAGCAATTCTTTCGGGGTGGAAAGGTTCGAGAGCATCAACTTTTTCGCCCGTACCGACAAATTTAATTGGTTTGCCGACAACACTCATAACAGACAGAGCCGCACCACCTCTTGTGTCGCCATCCAATTTGGTAAGTACCACACCTGTCAGAGTCAGTCTCTCGTTAAACGCTTTGGCAGTAGTAACCGCGTCCTGCCCAATCATTGCATCGCAGACAAAAAGAGTTTCGTTGGGATTTATTTCAGCGGAAATATCCTCCAGTTCTTTCATCATATCTTCGTCAATAGTCAGCCTACCGGCTGTATCAACAATAAGTACGTCGCGTGCAAATTTCTTAGCGTAGCTGAGAGCATCTTTAGCAATTTTAACCGGTTTCTTCTCATCGGAGGCAAAGACCGGCATATTAATTGATTTTCCTAATTGTTTCAACTGCTCGATAGCGGCTGGACGATAGACATCACCGGCTACCAGCAAGGGTTGTCTGCCTTTTTTTCTTAAACTTTTTGCAAGCTTTGCACAGAAAGTAGTTTTACCCGACCCCTGCAATCCTGCTACAAGTACAACAGTAGGAGGATGCGAAGAAAAGAGTAAGTCGCTTTTCTTCGAGCCGAGAATCTCCACCAATTCGTCGCGAACAATTTTAACAATTAATTGTTCGGGCATCAATTTGCCCTTGACCTCAGTGCCAACGGCTTTCTTCTTTACATCTTCGACAAATTTATTTGCAACGTGCAAATTGACATCGGCTTCGAGCAAAGCACGACGAATTTCGCGCATAGCTTCATCAATATTTTCCTCACTTATTGTTGATTGCCCGCGAAATCTTTTAAGAGCAGATTCTAATTTTTCTTGTAAATTCTCAAACATATAACACTTATAAAAAAATAAGAACAACAAAAATAATGCTTTTTATACTATTGTCCAAAAATATTCCACTTTATTTAAAAAAAATCGGTATATAATCAGAATAAATATTATTTTTGAACTAATTATTAATGTAATTTTCAAAAAGATTTGGTAGAGAATAATTATGAAAGAAAGCGAAAATACAAAACAACCGGTAATTTTATCAATTAATAAGTTAATGAATTTGTACAGGGAGTCCCTGACTTCTATTTCTCCGGCTTTGGAACAAGCGCAAGTTACTTGGGATGTTTTCGACGATTTCGAGGAAATCGAAACAATTTCGGAATCTCTTTTTAATTTGATTGTAAAATATCAATTGGAGCAATTTATCACAGCTAAGTATTCTTCTAAGTTAAAATTACCGCCTTATGGTTTCTATTTGAAGAATTATCGGGACTTGGATTATATTGAGGTCAAAACCGAAGATGAGGACAGCCAATATGTCTTGGTTTTGGTCGAATCTAAACAAGAAGCATTTGATACTGTAATGTGCGATAGAATTGATGAAAATGGAAATATCGTATCAAGAGAAAATGAATTCCTATGGAATGATGTGGACTTTGTATTAAAAGTCAGAACGAAGTAATTTATTTCCGAACATATTTATTTTAAAGGCTGTTACGAATACAGCCTTTTTTTGTTTAGGATAAATGAACAACATAAAAATACAGGTGATAGGTATAAAATTTTTTTTGATTATAAATATTCCTTAATTTGTTAATCTTGATTAATAAAATAATAAATTAAAGTTTGAAGTTTACGATTTAACAAATCATAAGAGGTTAGTAATGGCAAAAGTATATGGTCAAATCGTTGTCGAAACGGAGCGATGCAAAGGTTGTGAATTGTGCGTTGTTGCATGCCCCGAGGGGACAATAGGTATGTCTGACGTTATCAACAAAAAAGGATACAAATATGCAATGCAAATATATGACAATTGCACCGGTTGCACAAACTGTGCACTGGTTTGTCCTGATGCAATAATAACTGTATATCGAAAAAAAATCAAATAGCAAAAAACGAAAGTTAATTAAAAGGAAATCTAAGGAGACAAAATGGCTGAAACAAAATTTATGAAGGGCAATGAAGCATTAGCCGAAGCGATGATTCGTATTGGTTGTGATGCTTATTTTGGCTATCCCATAACTCCGCAATCCGAAGTTTTGGAATATCTGGCACTCGAAGCAACTAAACGAACCGGAATGGTTGTTCTGCAAGCCGAGAGTGAAGTTGCCGCAATCAATATGATTTATGGTGCCGCCGGCGCCGGCAAGCGTGTAATGACAACATCGTCAAGCCCTGGCATTAGTTTGATGCAAGAGGGTCTATCATATATTGCAAGTGCCGAATTGCCTTGCTTATTGGCAAATGTAAACAGAGGCGGTCCGGGACTTGGCACAATCCAACCGGCACAGGGTGATTATTTCCAATCCGTCAAAGGTGGCGGACATGGCGATTATAAATTAATCGTTCTTGCACCGTCAAGTGTTCAGGAAATGGTCGACCACGTAAAACTCGGCTTTGAACTTGCAGAAAAATACAGGAACCCTGCAATGATTTTGGCTGACGGTGCTATTGGTCAGATGAAAGAGAAAGTTACATTCTTCGACCAAATGGAAAGAATTGATAGAAAATACGAGTGGGCAACTGACGGCAAGCGTAATAAAAAAATAAGAAGATTTATTACATCACTACATATTGAGCCGGAAAAAATGGAATTGATTAATATCAATCTCCAGAAGAAATACAGACAGATGGAAAAAGAAGAGACATTATACGAATCCTATTACCTTGATGATGCCGAGTATTTAATGACAGGCTACGGCTTGGCGGCACGTATTGCCGTTAAAGCAATGGAAATGGGAAGAGCCAAAGGCTATAAAATCGGTCTCATTCGTCCAATTACATTATTCCCATTCCCAACTGATATATTTAAAGAAATGGCTCCTAAGGTCAAAGGTATTTTAGATGTTGAGATGAATATGGGACAAATGATTGAAGATGTAAAGCTATCAACCGAATTCAAAACAAGAGTTGAGTTCTTCGGTAGATGTGGCGGAGTAATTCCCTCGCCAGAGGAAATTCTCGAGAATTTTGAGAACTATTTTATTAAGGAGAAATAAATATGAGTAATGATGTAATAAAGGAAACTCTGAAACTTGATATTCGTACTCCCGAAAATATTGTTTACCAAAAGCCGGGAACATTATTGCCTCAGGAATTCCATTACTGTCCGGGTTGCGGGCATAGTACGGTTCATAAATTACTTATGGAAGTAGTTGAAGAAATGGGTATTGATGGCGAAATGATTGGTGTAGCGCCTGTCGGTTGTTCGGTTTTTGCTTATCACTACCTTAATGTAGATATGCAGGAAGCGGCTCATGGACGTGCTTGTGCAGTTGCAACAGGCATTAAAAGAGTATTGCCGGACAAAATTGTTTTCACTTATCAGGGTGATGGCGATTTAGCGGCTATCGGTACCGCAGAAACTATTCACGCCGCTAACCGTGGCGAAAAAATTATGGTTATTTTTATCAACAACGGTATTTACGGTATGACCAGCGGTCAAATGGCACCAACTACCTTAGAGGGTATGGTATCAACTACATCGCCTTATGGTCGTGATGTCGCATCACAGGGCTATCCGCTGAAAATTACCGAAATGTTAGCAACTCTGCCGGGCGTTTCATATGTTACGCGCCAAGCAGTGTATTCACCGAAAACCGTTCGTAAAACTAAGAAAGCATTAAAAAAAGCTATTGAATATCAACAGAAGGGTCTTGGTTTCTGTCTTGTGGAAGTTGTATCGAACTGTCCGTCTAATTTAAAGTTGACACCACTGCAATCGAACAAGTTCGTTGAAGAAAAAATGATTCCTTTCTATCCATTGGGTGACATTAAAGTACCGGAGGAGAAATAATATGACACAAGAAGCAATTTTTTCAGGTTTTGGCGGTCAGGGCGTTCTCACTATGGGAATGATTCTCGGATATGCCGGCGTTATTGAAGACAAAGAAGTTACATGGATGCCGTCCTATGGACCCGAAATGCGAGGTGGTACGGCTAACTGTATCACTATCGTTTCCGATGATAAAATCAGTTCACCGATTATCTCTACATTCGATACGGTTGTGGCTCTCAATCAGCCTTCGGTCGATAAGTTCGAGAATGAGGTTAAACCCGGTGGCAATATCTTATACGATAGTACTAATATTTTAAAACCACCTACACGTAAGGATATTAATATATTTGCTTGTCCCGTTAGTGAGGAAGCAGTGAAATTAAAAAATCCGAAAGTTCTGAATATGCTTATGCTTGGTTCTTTTGTGGAGGTTACAAAAGCCGTAAATGCAGACACAATAGAAGAAGCATTAAAACAGGTCTTACCTGAAAGGTATCATAAATTGGTACCGCTCAATATGGAAGCATTTGAAATAGGCAGAAGCCTTGTCAGATAATCAAATTTGCTTAAATAAAAAAGCCGTTCTTTTGTGGAACGGCTTTTTTTATTTTGAGACATATATACCGATAAAAAATATATATTAAATTACTATTCACCTTTCTTGATTAGTTTGTTTAATATATTAAGATTTTCTTTTACGATTTTTGTATGATTATGCCATTCCCCAAATATTGCAATAAAAATACTATACGCTTCTTCCAATAATGACTTGGCTCCTTCATAATCGCCAAGGGCTTTAAGTACGGTTGCCAAATTATTTTGTAATAGCGATATAGTACTTTCTTTTTTGTCCCATATCTTTGATTGCGATTTTAAACTTTTTAGAATTACTTTTCCATAATCAATCCATTGGAACTTATCAACTGGATTATCTTTTGTTTGGTCAATGGACAATTTATCAGTTACCTGCTTAATATAATAAGAAATATCATCGAAATTAATATTTGCCTGTTTCTTCACAACTTCAGCAATTATTAGATGCATTTTAAAACTATTGCTATTTCTATCTTTAAGCAACCAACCCTTTTTATATAACCTATCCAGCATTAATTTTATTTTCTTATTTGATTTTTCAATAATTAATTCTTGAATAGTAAGGTAGCTGATAAAATGATTTGGCAAAATAGATAATTGTTTTAAAAGAGTTAATTCCTCATCGGATAAATTGGATAATTTAAATATTTCTGCTAAATAATTATGAATTTTTTCAAGTCGTTTCTTTTTAGAATGCCTAATGTCATATAGATTAATCTCGGCATTATTCTTCAAAACATTTAGTAGCTCGTCAAAATCATAATCAATTTGATTTGCTGTTTTTGATAAAATTTCAATACTTAATGTATGATAATCAAGCGATTTAATAAGTGCAAATATCTGTGATTTGTCGAGACCATCTTTCCTGTAATATTTTATTAAGAGATTATAAGCCTTTTTCTTGCTTAAGAAATCAAGATATTTTGCGGTAAAACCATTTAAGTAAATACGAGAGGTAATCAAAGTGTGCCATTTTTCAGTATCTGGCAAAAAATTTCTAATTTCTTCAACACTACCATCTGCATTATCAATAATAAGTAAGTTAGGTCCGCTATTTATTTTATTAAGTCTTCTGATAATTTCGTTAAAAGTATCATTTGAATTGGCAAAACTATCAGCAATATTCAAATTTTTTCGTAAAACACGGGCAGAGGCAAATTGCGTATAGATGTTATTTCCTTCGATTTGATTTAGCCAGATAATATGTTTATATTTTGTGTAATTATTTTCCACGTAAACTTGTGCTATAGTAGTTTTTCCAATACCCCCAATTCCATTAACTACAACAACAGGTTGTTTGTCAAATAGCATTTCATATAATTCTTTTAATATTTTTCCGCGTCCAACTATTTCGTCTTCAGAAAGTTTAGGGATATTATTTGTAAGACATTTTGGAAATTGATTAAACGCATTTCCCTTTACCTCATTTAATATTTTTTTTAAGAGATTGGTATTTGTAAAAATTTGTGTTTTGTAGTTTTCATTTATAAATAAATCTTTTAGAATATTATCATTTTGTATATTTTTATTAAACAATTGATAAAACTCATCTAATTCTTCATCAGTTGGTTTGATAATATTTTGATTATTGTTAAGTTCATTTTTTATGTCATCCTCTGTTACTCCATTAAAAAAAACATAAGAAGTGAGTTTTTCAAAAAGAATTTGACTATGGTAAAACGGAAACATAGACTCATTTATATCATAAGGGAATTTGTTTTCAAATTCTTCAATTGTGTGCTCAACAATCTGTATCAAACGATTTTTATATGTTTCATACTTTACCGACTTTGCAGCATCTTTTATTAACTTTCCTAATATCCCAATAACAACATTAATAATTATGGTATTTATCATCATTTATACTATTTATTTAATAGCTACAACAAATTAATTAAAACAATTTACAAAATATTTATATTTTTTTCATAATCATCCTTAATTAATAGTTTATATCACTAATGAAATACACATTTAAGACAGATTTGTTAAGATGAAAGTTTAATAGAGCCATCAATATCATTTGAGCATAATGAAGGCGCCCATTCTGCCGGAGCAGTCTCCGTCCCGCCGATAGGAATGGTAATCATTATCGGCAATGGTGCAAATATCCGAGACTTCAATGTGCGATTTACTAACACCTGCACTTAGTAATTGTTCGGTAATAAGCTTTTTGTTATCGAAGTAATACTTATTCCCACGCTTAATTATAACATTCGGGAAGAATGTGAGAAATTCTTCGCCTACTTGATAATGTTTTACAGATGCAGAAGGAGAAACATAAGCCATAATAGATTTACTATCCGTACCGAAATTCTGTTTCATTAGATTAATTGACTTTTCTACAATATTAGCTTTTGTACCTCGCCAACCTGAATGTATGGCAGCAATGACTTGCCTTTTCCGGTCATAGAGGAGAATAGCGGCACAGTCGGCAATTTTCACAAGTAACATCAATTGTTTTTCATTTGTAATTAGTGCATCTGCTTCTTCGGTGTTTGAATGACCATCAACAATTCTGACAATATCGCTATGCACCTGTTGGTTATACTTAATTCTGTGCGAAGCAATACCGCGGCTATGAGCAAATATTTGTAGGTGCATATTATATTGAGCGTCATCAAGTATTTTTGCCGGTGATAAGGACAAACCGGTTTTGGGAAATATTCGTTGGTTTTTCTGCGTAACACCACTTTGCAGTTTCATTCTGTCAAATATTTGCGGTCTAAGTATATCTAACATAACAATCAATAAATAATTTTTTGGATAATAGAATGAGTAATTCCGATTTTATTAAGCATGAACATAGACTCCTCTAATGAAACGTATAATAGTTTAATATGTTTATTACTTCTCAATTTTTTGCATATTTTCTTACCGGTTTTGCCTGTATATGCAACTGTTTGTTCCCCACTATTCTTTGTAATAAATTTCAATAATCCATAATCCAAACGCACTCGTTTTTGTTCTTTTCTTTCAATCAAAAGAAAAATATTTCTATCGCTATTATTGAAGTGTATAGCAACAAGAGCCGAACGCGGATAAACATTTATTACATTTTTATTTTTATCATTTGGGATTTGGAATGATAAAAGGATGATAAGTGATGCAACAGAAAATCTAAAGAGGACTTGTCTAATAGTCATTGAGGAGAATATATAAATCAAAGACAAGGAAATGAGTATGGCAAGTACTATAACCATAGACGGTTCGAGCGATAATGCACCTATCCTCATAAGTAATGAATTTATTTTTTGGATTAAGTCCAGTAACAGATTAGTATCGGCTACAAAAAATAATGCAAGTGTAATACTAACATACGAAGAAACAATTGCTAAAATAGAAAATAACAATACGAATGTAATTAATGGAACAACCAATAAATTAGCAATAGGCGACACAATAGAGTAATGATGAAAATAATAAGCAACAATAGGAGCAATAACAATAGAACTTGAAAACGTTAATGCAAATGAGGTTTTAATAAAATTCAACATCGTGTTATTATATGGAAACAGTCTGTTGAAGAAGGCTCTAACCGGAAAAAATAATACAGAGATACCCAGCAAAGCGGCTACCGACATTTGAAAGCCGATAGTCAGCAGTATTTGCGGATTGAATAAAATGACAATAATTACGGCGAGTGAGAGAATATTCAATAGATTAATCTTCCTCTGTGCCAACCAAGCAAGATATATTAATACAGCCATCAAAGCGGCACGCAAAGCAGAAGCTTGTGTGCCTGTCAGAATAACAAAGGCAAAAACTAAAAATGAAAAAATCAAAAACCGCACGCTCCGATTTGGAATGAATCCCAAAAGCACAATGATTATTGAAGCAATAATACCAATATGCAAGCCGGAAATAGCCAAGACATGAGCAGTACCGGTTTGTGCAAAATCACGTTTAATATCTTTGTTACTAAATGCTTTGTCTCCGGTAAGCAAAGCGGTAACAATATCGGCATTAGTTCCTTCAAAAAGTACACTGATACGATTTTTAATATCTGAACGCAATGCGTTAAACTCAGCATCAATACCGGAGGCATATTTAATAATCCCAATCTGTTTATAATGTGCATCGCAATAGAAGGAAAATCCAAGGGAACGAGCATAAGTCGTTTCGTCAAAATCTGTAGGCAGTGTAGCTTTTTGTGGTGTAGCAACATTGACATTAGCTTGAATAAGCATACCTTCACGAAGATGCAAGCGTGCCTGCCCCTTTCCGTAAATTGTTAGTAAAATTTTTGTGTCGTAAATGCCATCGGAAATGTTAGGGACAAAATCACCGGCAAGTATGAACCTCGAATATTTTTCTTTTGTCGAAAGAATTTTTACTATCCTCCCTTTTACATAGGCTTTGAATTGAGGAACAATTTGAACTGGTTCGTTAATATATTCACGTTGAATACTCTGAGCAAGAACCAAACCGGTTAGAATGACAATAAACGGATACAAGAGACTTAGCTTGGTGAATTTGAATATTAGAAATAGTAGGAGCAGTCCACAACATAAAATAATAAGCGATGAAAAATCATCAAGTGAAATAAATAAACCCGCGACAATACCACCGGAAAGAAAGAGCAAATATTTGAATGCGGGAATTTTTTGCATTTTGTTTAAAATAATTTGTTAATAATTATTACAAACATAAGAAATTTTTACAGAAGCAAGTAGCTAATTATGCAAAGAAATGTTGATAATTTGTTATTTTGCGAAACGAAAAATGACAAGTACAATATAAATAATGTCATATATAATCGTCTAATAAATAATTATACTAAAACGGAAAGAAATATGTGCGGAATAGTTGGATATATGGGCAAACAAAATGCAGAAATGGTACTACTGAAAGGCTTGGAGCGATTGGAATATCGCGGCTATGACTCAGCAGGCATTTCACTTTTGTCCGAGCAAGGATTAGTAACGTATAAGAAAAAAGGCAAGGTTTCCGGATTAAAAGAAATGATAAGCGACAAAAGCTTTGATTCTTCACTCGGGATAGCACACACCCGCTGGGCTACTCATGGGGAACCCAATAATTCCAATGCACACCCCCATACGGATAATTCGGGGAATATATCCTTAGTACATAATGGTATTATTGAAAATTATTCTTCACTAAAGAAGAAACTAAGCGATTTGGGATATAAATTTAAATCAGAGACAGACACAGAAGTTCTTGCTGTATTAATAGGCTATATATATGGTAGAGTAAATGATTTGGAAGAGGCTGTACGACTGGGTTTATCCGAAGTAGAGGGTACATTTGGCGTTGCTGTGATTTCCGCTAATGAACCCGATAAATTAATAGGTGCTAAACGAGGTAGCCCAATGGTTCTGGGTTTGGGCGACAATGAATATATTTTGGCGTCTGACACTTCTGCAATAATCCAATATACACGTCAGGTGATTTATTTGAATGATGACGAGATGGTAATTATCAATGATGACGGTTACCGAATGAAAACAATAGACAATATGGAGACAAATAGTAAAATTGACCATATTGATTATGAACTGGGTAATATAGAGAAAAGCGGATACGAGCATTTTATGCTGAAAGAGATTTTCGAGCAGGGACAGACTGTTCGCGATGCTTTCCGCGGTAGATTATTACTTGACGATGGCAATGTGCGTTTAGGGGGATTATCGGGAATGCTGGATATGCTACGAGATGCAAAACGAATTATATTGACAGCTTGCGGAACGTCCTGGCATTCTGCATTAGTTGGCGAATATATGATAGAGCAGATTTGCGGGATACCGTGTGAAGTAGAATATGCTTCGGAATTTAGGTATAGAAATCCTATTTTGGGAAATGACGATATTGTTATTGCCATTTCGCAGAGCGGTGAAACAGCAGACACTTTGGCGGCGGTGAAAGAAGCAAAACGCAAAGGTGCTACCGTTTTGGGTGTTGTCAATGTTGTCGGCAGTACAATTGCCAGAGAAACTGATGCAGGCGTTTATATCCATGCCGGACCTGAGATAGGTGTTGCTTCAACAAAAGCATTCACATCGCAATTGATTGTATTGGCATTGATGACTTTGTTTATTGGACGCAGTCGGCATGTTTCGCAATATGAGGGAATGAAGCTTACAAAAGAGTTAGAAAGTTTGCCGGAAAAAATCGAGGAAATACTTAGTCATTCAGAGGATATTAAGAAAATTGCACAGCAATTTAGGCACACAGGGAATTTCCTGTATTTGGGTAGAGGATACAACTTCCCTGTTGCCCTCGAGGGTGCTTTGAAGTTGAAAGAGATTTCATACATTCATGCCGAGGGCTATCCTGCGGCTGAGATGAAACACGGACCTATTGCCCTAATTGATGAGAATATGCCTGTTGTATTTATTGCAACAAAAGATGAGATATATGATAAACTATTATCAAATATTGAAGAAGTAAGGGCAAGGAGAGGAAAAGTAATTGCAATTGCAAATATAGGTGATGAGAGGATTAAGGAATATGCCGATTATGTATTTTATATTCCCGAAGCGTCTCCAATGCTGACACCTGTATTGGCTGTAATTCCATTGCAGTTGCTTTCGTATTATATGGCTGTTGAACTTGGTCGAGATGTTGACCAACCTCGTAATTTGGCAAAAAGTGTAACGGTGGAATAGTTGAAAGCAGTTGTGCAAAGAGTAAGTTCAGCAAGTGTGAGCATTGATGGCAAACTACAGGGAGCTATTGATAAGGGTTTGCTTGTACTGCTTGGTATCAAAGACAGTGATGATGAAGAAATAGCAAAGTGGTTTGCAAATAAATTAGTGAATTTGCGGATTTTTTCGGACGAATCGGGCAAGATGAATCGTTCTGTACTCGACATTGGCGGCGGAATTTTATTAATTTCAAATTTCACCCTATACGGAGACACACGCAAAGGCTATCGTCCGAGTTTTAGCAAAGCCGCTTCTCCCGATATTGCCAAGCCATTGTACGACAAAATGCTTGACAATTTGCGTTCTAATAAATCACTAAAAATAGAAGCCGGAGTTTTCGGTGCAATGATGAATGTGGCACTTGTGAATGACGGACCTGTTACTGTAATAATTGAAAAATAATTTTTTAACCATAATATTAATTTTTAGTAGAAGTATGAAAAATATTTTAGCAAGCGTATTAATTGTATTTACGCTATTAATTGCATCTTGCGGCGGGAATAAAGAAACGCCCAAAGATAAGGAAACAACCAAACAAGAAGTTACTCAAAACTCTAAAATCGAGAAAGAACCGACTGTACAAAAAGAAATTGATGATGACGGCTTTATGTTGAAAATCAATTTAAAAAAGGGTGATAATTTCTCTATATCCGTAACAAATGATGAGAAGCTGACTCAGGAACTTGATAAACAAAAGCAATCGCTAAAACAAACCAATAGAATTGCTTATGATTTTAACGTCAAAAGTGTTGATGAGTTTGGTAATTTTACTGCTGAGGTTGTTATCAAACGCATACAAAAGGAACTTGATGCAGGCAATGGTAATAAGCAATCATTTGATTCGAAAATAAAAAATGACAATGCTAATAGCACACCTGACATTAAATCATTAAATAGCATTATCGGCAAAAATTACACGATAACAATAACTCCGCTTGGTAAAGTAACCGATGTAATAGGAAGTGATAAACTGATAAACAGCGTAATAAAAGAAGTCAATGCTGATGAGAAAACGAGTAATATGCTCAGAATGGCTCTTATGCAGGAATTCGGCGGAGATAATATCGCTCATTTTTACGAGAAATTATTCAACTATATTGACGGGAATAAGCATAAGCAAGATGATAAGTGGGAAAAAGTATATGATATAAATATCGGCTTGCCACTAAAAGTTATTTCCGATTACCGTCTTGCAAGAATCAATGACAATAATTTTGTAATCAAGCTTAATTCCAAATTGAAAAATATTAGCGGCAATAAATCACAAGAAATTGAGAACTATATTATTTCAACGAATGTAAAAGGCGAACAAGAGGGTACAATTACAATAAATAGGCAAACAGGTTTTATTTCCAAAAATGTGGTAACACAGCGTATTTATGCAAGTGAAACCCGAAAACTAAAAACAGACAAGAGCCAAAGCCAAACGATGAAGACAACAAAAATCTCTACATATACAATTTCGGTTAAAAAGAAATAATGATGAGAACTAAATTTTACATATTCCTTCTATTGCTCATATCCACTATTGCATGCTCGGAGGATACAAAGCATAATCCTCAAACAAAACTGCAAGCGGAAACACAATCACCTGCACCTGAGCAAAATAAAGAAGGCATAAACAGCCTTACAGAGACAAGCCCCGATGCAATTATTTTGCGTATGGAAACCGGCAGAAAATTTGAAATGAATATATCAACTGATGAAGAATTAACAGGGAAACTAACTGATGAATCAGGTAAGATACTTCAAAAGCAAAGCCTCAAACAGAATAACAGCGTCAGCTACGATTGTGAAATAATCAATGTGGATGGGAGCGGTAATTTTGCTATGAATATCACATTCCGCAGGATTACAAATGCAATTGATGCCGGCGATTTGAAACAACAGTCATTTGATAGTAAGAGTTTTGCCAATATAAAAAACGTCCCGCAGGATTACAAAATACCATACTCTCTTATTGGCAAGACGTATAGAGTAATGCTAAGCCCTACCGGTAAATTACAGAAAATTGAAAATTTAGATACGCTCATTAATGACGTAAAGGAGCAATTAAACCCTGAACCTGCTAACAGCAAACAAATTGAGGCAATCCTTAATAAGGAATTTGATTTCAATAAATTGTATAATTTTTTCTCGCAAATGTTTAATTACATTGACGGAAAGCCTCATAAACAGGGAGACACTTGGAACAATCAATATCACCAAGATTTGGACAAACCTATTACCGTCAAAACAAAATACACCTTACTTATAGACGATAAGTTTGTATTATCAATCAAAACAAATGCAGAATTGGAAGATGCACAGCCCGACTTGGAAACAAAGAACGGTGCTATCACAATTAAAAAACAAGCCGGCGGTACGATGACAGGCACTATTAAGGTAAATCGTAAAACCGGTTTTATTAATGAGACGGAATTTACACAAGTTCTGAAAGTCAATGAAAAACAAACGCATAGGGATAAACCCGGCAAAGTTCTTCATTCGGGACTGACCAGAATAAGCAAGCATAAAGTAAGCGTTAAACAAAAAAAATAATTAATAATGTTTGTAATTAATCGTTTTTTGTTTAGATTTATTAAATATATTATTAAAAAATTGGAAAAAGAGATATGTCCGGACACAGTAAATGGGCGAATATAAAACATAAGAAAGCCGCCGCAGACGCCAAAAGGGGCAAAGTATTCACAAGAATTGCAAAAGAAATCACAATTGCCGCACGCGATGGTGGCGGCGACCCCGATGCCAATCCAAGACTGAGGCTTGCTATGCAGAACGCAAGGTCGGTCAATATGCCTTCCGATAATATCAAACGTGCGATTAAGAAAGGTACCGGCGAAATCGAAGGGGTAACTTATGAAGAAGCAACTTACGAAGGCTTTACTCCCGGTGGTGTTTCCATTATTGTCGAAACTGTTACAGATAACCGCAACAGGACATTTAGCGAAATACGCGCCCAATTCGGAAAGCACGGAGGAAACCTCGGCGAACAGGGTTCCGTTGCTTGGAATTTCGACCGTAAGGGCGTCATAGTAATTAAAACTAACGGCAAATCGGAAGATGACCTCCTGGAACTTATCCTCGAATCAGGGGCGGAAGATTTGGAATTTGATGAAGAAGTATCAAGAATTATTACTCCATTCGAGGAACTTCCTAATTGCAGTAAATATCTCGAAGAACATGAAATCCAAATTGACGAAAGTAAGTTCGAGTATATTCCGAAAACTCTGTTCAAAATTGATACTGTTGCAGATGCTCGAAAAGTCCTTAAATTTATTGATGTGATTGAGGAACACGATGATGTTCAGAATGTTTTCTCGAACTTCGACATTCCCGATAGTATCGCCGAGCAATTAGATAAATAATCATTAATATTAGAACTGCTCGTAACGAGCAGTTTTTTTTATATATATTATGAAAATATTAGGTATAGACCCGGGTTCCAGAATTTGCGGCTATGGGGTTATCGAAACTGTTGATAACTCTTTGAAGGTGATTGAGTACGGAGTAGTTAAAGTGAATAAAAAAAACGACCCTCTCCCCAATCGTCTGCTGGAAATCTACCGGCGATTGTCGGAAGTAATTAAACGCACATCGCCGGATATTGCCGCATTCGAGAGCCTGTTCTTTTCAAAGAATGTACAGTCATTGGTTAAACTTTCGCATGCCCGAGCCGTTGCCGTACTTGCCGCTGTTGAGAATGATTTGCATATTTCGGAGTTCACTCCGCGTGAAATCAAAAAATCCGTCAGCGGCAACGGAAACGCCGGCAAGGAGCAGGTGCAGTTTATGGTTAAGACCATACTTAGTATTAAGGAAACGCCTGAATTTTATGATGTAACGGACGCACTGGCAGTCGCTATCTGCCACAGCATACGCAGCGACAGCAAAACCAAGAGCGTAAAATCATGGAAAGATTTTATTGAACAGAATCCTGACAGAGTAGTGAAATAGTTTGATTGCAGTTCTTTTTTTTGTAAATTTGAACATTCAATTGCTGATAAAATAAAATTTCTTCAAAGAAAAAATGTACGATATATTTATGCTAACTATTTCTAATAATAGTGCTTTACAAACAATTATAAGTTTTTCAATTTAGAAATTACTACATATACTATTAACAACTTTTTAAATCAGAAACTTGATATTATTCCTTTCCGATTAACAATAAGTAATTTTACCCTACTCAAATATTTTTTATATATTTTCAATTCTTTATTGTATTGCGATATATTATATCTTATATATTCATATATTGCAAAGGTCAATAAATGAATTGGCAATAATTTTGTTTAGGACACCATTTGTTTTTTTAGGTTTAGACATATTAATATAATTATTATTTCGTAAATTAACGATATATAATAATAGGAGCTTTTATTAAATTTATAGATAAAAGATAATTAATTGTATCATTATATTAAAGGTGCTGAATTATGAGAATATATTTGAAAATCACTGAGAACACCAGCATTGTTCCTTTCGACTATCAACATTTGTTGCTTGGAACTTTTCATAAGTGGCTCGGTAACAACGAACTACATGACGAAATCAGTCTCTATTCATTTGGTTGGCTGTCCGGAGCGGAGATGAGCAAAGAAGGATTTAATTTTAAGCAGAGTGCTGGGTGGTTTATCAGTTTTGTAAATCCGTCTGTAGGCGAAAAGTTGATTTTTGCTATAAGAGAAATGCCCGAGCTGTTCAACGGTATGGAAGTGAGAGAAATCTTTATCGAACGGGAACCGCAGTTCGGAAATGAAGAAAGATTTCAATTAGACAGCCCGATTCTAATCCGAGACTACATTATGACAAACGACAAAAGACGTGCAGTTCACTTAAAGTATGATGATAAAAAAGCAGATGAATTGATGACTGCTACATTGAATCGCAAACTGAAAAAAGCCGGTTTAAATTATTCTGCCCAGGTAATGTTCGACCGGAATTATCGGAATGCAAAGACGAAACTTGTAACAATTAACGGAATTAAGAACAAAGCGAATTTCTGCCCGGTCATAATCAAGGGTACACCCGAAGCCATTGCTTTCGCATGGAATGTCGGTATTGGTCATAGTACGGGCAGCGGATTCGGTGCTTTAAAATAATTTAAGGAGGAAGTTATGTTTATAGTTAAATATTCAGGACCATTCGGTTATATTAAGCCGTGGACGGCTGTACGCGATGACGAGACTTTCAGCCAGCAATTTTTAACACCATCTATAATTGAGGGGATGGAGAAAAAACTTTTTCCCGAATTACTCAATGAAAAGGGTATCAAGAAAATAATAAGACACAGACTAACATATTCCGCTATGGACAGACAACAGGAGGTAACGCAACCAAAAGGGAGGAAGGGGAAATTTAAAAACGACTTTGAATTAATAAATGCAACCGTGAACACATCAATTATCAATAGACGGATTTTGTTGAACCCCACATTGTATCTTACATTCGAGAAACGCGAAGATGCCGAAAGAGCTAAAACACAACATTTGTGTCTTTGCCGTAACGAAGATATTATATTGCCGGAGGAAGAAATAATTGAAGTCAGTGAAGAGGAATTTGATGCTCCCGATGGTCGGTTTAAAGGATTTGAACTAATATTCGGAAAAACGGAAGATGCGTTTATCGTTGGCGGGAACCGTTTTGACGAAGGAAAGTTTATGTACGGAACTCTAAAAATCGTAGGTAATAATCCATTGAAATCGGAGTATGAACATGAGTGAGCTTTTAGCTAAAAGTGACGGAACTACACTGACAGAGCATTTAAGACAGGTTGCTTATGCGGCTAAGAGAATTGCAGACGTAATTTCATTTGACAAAAAAACGGCTGAGCTCGGGGCAATACTGCATGACATCGGTAAAGCACATCCGGATTTTCAGAAGCTACTGGATAATCAGACGAATGCAATGAATTTTGGCATCCCCTTTCGACATGAAATTGCTTCGATTTTGTTTCTACATCTCTTCCCAAAAGAGGTTTGGAATGATTTGATTGAACTGGTGATTGCACATCATCGTTCACCTATCGTTCCGCAAAATCCCGGGAAAGGAATTGTGGATTTGGTAGAGATTGAAGGTACAAAAAATGTATTTAAAAGACATTCGGAAAATTGGGAAAAATGGTCGCCATTAGCAATAGACATTTTGCATTCTTTCGGGATAGAAAAAAAATCACTTTCAATTGATGACGCTAAAGATGCTTTTAATTACACGCTTGATTATTGCGAATCACTTCCGGACGGCTGGTCGGAACAAAAAGGTTTAATGAATATTGCCGATTATATGGCTTCGGCACTGAATGGTATGGTATATTCACAAACTGATAAGTTATTCAAAAAGCCGGATTTATCCAACTACGAAAGTGAAGACAGGAAATCAACCCTTTATCCACTTTCATTGATTAATGCAAAAAGCGAAAAAAATCATACTTTATTGATTGCTCCGACCGGTGCAGGCAAGACAGATTATCTTTTCAGGCGTTGTAACGGCAGAGTCTTTTACACCCTACCTTTCCAAGCATCTATTAATGCAATGTATCACAGGGTTAAAGATTTTTTACCGGAAGATACGGACATCAGATTACTTCATGCAACATCAAGTCTGCAAGTTGATGATGAGAACAAATACGAAGAAGTTGTAATGCAATCACTTGCCGGTGCAGCAATTAAAATCCTCACTCCGCATCAATTGGCGGCATTGATTTGCGGGACAAAGGGATTCGAAGCAATTGCATTGGATATTCGCGGTTGCGACGTAATACTGGACGAAATTCACTCTTACTCTGACGTTTCACAAGCTATGGTTTTTGAGATTGTAAAAGTTCTGCTGAAGCTTGATTGTCGTATTCATATAGGAAGCGCCACTATGCCTTCGAAATTGACTAAAATGCTTTTGGATATTCTCGGCGGTGAAGACAATGTGCTAATCATAAAATTAGATGACAGTGAACTAAAGAAATTTGAGCGGCATAGAGTAATTAAACATAGTAACGATACCGGTATTACTGAAATTATCAGTCAAGCTCTTGCGAACAATCAAAAAGTTCTTGTCGTTTGTAACCGAGTGGAAACATCTCAAAAAAGATTTGATGAATACAGGCAATTATTTCCCGACGTACCGGTTTTGCTCTTGCATAGCAGATTTAAGAGAAGAGACAGGGCTGAAAAAGAAAAAGAATTAATCGAAAAATATAATGATAGAAGTGTTAATCCCGATGCTTGTATCGTTGTTTCGACGCAAGTGGTTGAAGTGAGCTTGGATATCAGCTTCGACTTGATGATAACCGATGCGGCTCCGATTGATTCTCTAATACAGCGTTTCGGCAGAATAAACAGAAAACGAACTCTTGAATCAATAGAAAAAAAGATAATTAAAGATATTCATATTATTGCTCCACCTGATGATAAACGCGATGTGTTACCGTACAAAAAAGATATTGTTGATGTCTCGTTTGCACAATTCGAGAACGAGGAATTTTTAAAGGAAACTTCAATACAGGATAAAATTGATAATGTATATCCCGATATTGATTTAAAATCTATCAAAACAAAAATTGTATGGGATGATGATGTGTTTCTTTTGAGACGTTTATGTCATTTGCCCAAAGCGGTATTAATTGAAATGTTGAATATTGATTCGGCTACGGCTATATTATATTCGGATAAGGAAGCATACGAGAACAGCAAAGCAGAGCAAAGAACATTGCTCGAAATTCCTGTACCCCGAAGTATCAAATTCAGGAATATAAACGACTATGGATTTTCCGAATACGGCTCAAAACCGCTTATCGTTCCCGATGAGCTGTATTCGATAGAGTCGGGCTTGGTTTTTAAAGAAATTAATAACATTATATAGGAGATAAAAAATGTATGTATCACACATTGGTAAACAATTTTTAAAATACTACAATCGAAAACACGAAACGAATTATTCCGCAAAAGAATACTTCATTAATGTACTTTTTCCTTTGTTCTATGATGGTGAGTATTATTTACATAGTCCCGGGAACACACCTTTTTTTCAACTTGTTGCCAGAAAAGAAACAAACGATTCCGGAAAACGAAAAGAGGCAGTAGAAGATTTAATTAAAAAAGTTGATGAATATCTTTTGAATAGAGATGAAATGCCAAATATGAGTTTTGCAATTTCTTATCCATCAGCAGACATATTCGGAACAACTTCGGCACAGATTTCAAGTCTGCCACTTCTATTTAATGAAGATGATATATACGCTTCGTGGATTGGCGTAGTGCTTAATATAGGAATAGCCGGAGGTATTAATGTATTAATTCATGACGAGAAAATTTTTGAATACCTCGAAGAAGGTTTTAGAATTTATCGAGATTACGTAAATGAAACTCCTGAGATTAGAAATAAAATAGAAACATGGAACGGTATTTGGCTTGGACATCGTGTAAGTAACAATTTTAGGGTAAATAATCCGCTTGCTAATTTTCATCCGATTACCGAAAAAAAAGACAAACAGGTTATGGACCGAATAACTTGGGTACAGCTTTATTTCATTTTCTCCAAATTATCCGATGATGAATTCGCGAAGACTTATATATCATCTCTTGGACAAATGAATAAAACAATAGGATTTATCCAGTTCAAATTGTACGAAATCAAAAGACTGTCGGATATTTATGAAAATCTTTTTTCAAATATTGAAGTACTGTCAAATCGAGAGCTTTCCCAAATTTACGAAACGGAGTTAGGATTTTACCAGGCTTGTCAAGCGGGAGTTATCGGGTTACGGCAGATGGAGCCGAAAAATTTCAAAAAATTTATGCTACCGAATAGAAATACTGGCAGGTATCCGAAACCGAAAAACGATGAAAAATTTATAATTAACTTTTATATTTACAAATTATGGGTGATTGCCATGCTTAACAACAAACATTTACTTGAACTAGCCAAGAATTCCGCTATGGAATTTAAGAATTTTGTTGCCGCCGAAAAAAGGGCGAGCACAAAACGTGAAAATTTAATCAAAGATATTCTCGAAGCAAAAAGCAGGAAAGATTTTATAGCGAAAATCAATAAACTGCTCGAAGAATATCGCGGTGAAATTACCGGAAATAATGAAGGAACGCATCAAATTGCGGCATTACTTCCAAAATTAGTCGAAGCCGTATTGAATGACATAGCGGCGGATAACCTTCCGCTGTTTGTCGCTCTTTTGAAATTTGAATATTTAATCAACAATTAATTCTTTATTAACATTTTGGAGATAAAAATCATGAAACAACCATTTTTGTACATTCGAGGTCTGAAGCATTCGGACCATACGGTTTTTGCTGTTGAAGCAGGACAAAAAAATTATTGGGACAACCAATTTGGCTGCCGTGTTGCTTATTCCGGCGGGCAACAGGTTAAAAGACAAATAGTCGAAAGTGTTTTGAGTTTTCTTGATGAGGACCCGACTGCAATTACGTTTTATTTTGAAGGTAAGGATAAATTGAAAGAGATTGAAGTAACATCTCCGGCTAATCCTTCATTTACAGACCAGTTACTAACGGGTTGGATGGTTGCGGTTAGCAAGCAAACCGAAGGTGCAGGCAGAACTATTAAACGAAGAAGCCCTCTTTCTGTATCGGCTATGCGTCCTTTACATCCACTTCTGAGCAATATCTATGAAGAAAAGATTTCTTTTGACAGGAGCGACAGACCCGATATACATAAGGTAGTCGTTTACGAGAAAAAGGGGGGCAGACAATTAACTGATGAAGAAATTACCGAAGCATTGCATGGTTCGGATAGGAGTTTACTCAGGAAATGGATTCAGGGTAATTATCGAACAACAGGTCTTTTTGTTTGTGACATTGCTATTGATTTACGTACTTTATTCGCAGTTTCGACAAATCAAAATGAACCTGAATTACATTCTGATACAATACAAATATTGAAAGATAACGGTTGGCTCGAAGGCGAAAACACATTCGGTAAATGTCTGATTGCACCCAAAGAAGTTCGCGATAAAATAATACCGGTTCTTGCCAAAGGTATCGTTAATTGGAGGATTACTACAAATCAATCGCGCACATTCAGCTTGATGGAAACCCTTGCAATGGCTGTCAGCAATAATGCAAATCAAATTGCAGGTGCAATTCGTGCAAAACTAATACCCGACACCGAAAAGCCGAAAGCAAAACCGATTATTGACGACACGGTTGATGCCGAAATCTTTATCACCCTGCCTTGCGAAGCGTATGTGGAAGAAGTCGGCGGAACGGCAAATGCCCTCGAAGATGCGGAAAAACACATTCTAGACTTTCTCAATTCTTACGATTACGAAAAACAACAATTTATTTAAAAATCTTATCCCCTGCGTGTTTCGGCACGCAGGGGTTTATTCAATTAAGAATTATGAATATTACTCGTTTATCTGGTTTTCTTTTTGCTTAACGCCCATAGTTTGTTCAATTAAGAATTATGAATATTACAGGTACGCATATAGCATATAAAATAATATGTAAGCGAAAGTTATGGTATTATATTAATAACTTAAGCTGTGAACATAATTCCGATATTGTGGAACAAGGAAAAGTATTACACGAAAGCACTTATGAGAGAAAACAGAAGGACCTTGGATTTGGACCTATTAAAATTGATTGGATTGATATGGACAAACATATTATTCACGAAGTAAAGAAAACAAATAAAATGGAAAATGCCCATATTTGGCAATTGAAATATTATTTGTATTATCTCAAGTGTAATAATATTACAAATTATACAGGAATTCTAAATTACCCGAAAATAAAAAAGACAACAGATATCGAACTGACAGATAAAGATGTTATTGAAATTGGAAAAATGTTAAAAGAAATCGAAGAAATTGCTAATCTGGAACTACCGCCGTGCGTAAATTTGCCCGTATCAGTATGTAGGAAATGTTCGTATTTTGAATTGTGTCATATTTAATTGTTTAATAATAGTACAAATCAGTATGAAAAGAGTATATTATATTTTTACGCCTGGAAAGCTGAAAAGGAAGGAGAATACGGTTTTCTTTATTCCATTTCAGGAATATAACGAACAGGAAGATGAAAATTTGCAAGACGAGATACTTCTGTCCGTGGATTCCGAAGTAAAAGCGACAGATATGAAAAGTAAAAAAGTTATTCCCGTCAACGATATTGATTCATTCCATATATTAACAGAGGCAGCTTTTAATACAAAATTTTTGGACTTTTGTTCGAGAAACAAAATCCCAATTCATTATTACAATTACTACGGATACTATTCAGGTACTTTCTATCCCAAAGAATATTTGTTAAGTGGTTCGCTATTGGTTAAGCAAGTTAAGACATATAGCAGTAAGATTAAGAGATTAAAATTAGCACAATTGATAGTTACCGGCGCATCTTATAATATAATTCGCAATTTGAAATATTATAATACTCGCGGATGCAATTTAGGAACACAAATTGATACAATTGAGTGTTTAATTACAACAATACACGGCACTACAAATATAGAAGAGCTGATGGGAATCGAAGGAAATATTAGGAAAGTATATTACACTTCATTTTCCGAAATTATGGGGAATGAGTATGAGGATTTTTCTCGTGCTTATCACCCGCCGGACAATCCGTTGAACGCGATAATCTCGTTTGCAAATTCAATGGCTTATACAACTGTTTTATCCGAGATATACAGAACCCAATTAAATCCGACAGTTTCTTTTTTGCATGAGCCGGGTGAACGCAGGTTTTCGCTTGCTTTGGATATTGCAGAAATTTTCAAACCCATTTTTGCCGACAGATTGATTTTCAAGATGATAAACAACAAACAAATTCAATCTAAGGATTTTGAATCAAAACTTAACGGCTTCTATTTAAAACCAAAAGCAAGAAAAAAGTTCGTCGAAGAATTCGAGAAAAAACTCGCCACAACAATTAAACATAGAAAATTGAATCGAAGCATAAGCTATCGCAGATTAATACGCCTTGAATGCTACAAAATAATTAAACATTTAATCGGCGAAAAAGAATTTGAACCTTTTAAAATATGGTGGTAATATGTTTTGCATATTGGTTTATGATATAAATGAAAAACGTGTAAATAAAGTTTTAAAGAAGTGCCGTGAATACCTGAATTGGACACAAAATTCGGTTTTAGAGGGCAATTTAACGGATGCACAGTTGTATATACTGAAAATTTCATTGCAGGCAATAATTAATGAAGCGGAAGACTCAATTGTTATTTACAAAATGCGAAGCGATAAATATCTGAAAAAAGATATTATGGGAATTGACAAATCGGATATGACATCTAACCTAATATAAAGTCGTCAGATAAATTAAAAACCACATATATAGTGATTAAATTCTATGGATTCGACTAAGCAAATGTTCTTTGACAAATGTAATGATGCGGTTTTACGGGGAGTCGTCAAGTCTCGGTATATATCGCATTAAATATACTTGACGACAAAAAAGCCAAAAAAATAAAGATATAGCTTTGAAAAAAAGCGAAATTTGATGTATTTTTGTACGGGTCTTAATCGCACTATAGTAGAATTGAAACCGATAACCGGAGCCATTGCCTTTAAACCCTCTAACGTCTTAATCGCACTATAGTAGAATTGAAACTTTCTAATGTAGTGCTGAATATTGCGTTTGCGTGTGTCTTAATCGCACTATAGTAGAATTGAAACGAGGGTTGGTGTAGGGTGCAATCTGTTAGCAATGAGTCTTAATCGCACTATAGTAGAATTGAAACAGTGAAAGGAAAGGGAAAATGAATAAAGACGAAAGGTCTTAATCGCACTATAGTAGAATTGAAACAAAGTATTAATACGTTAGCAGTTGCCGCAGGTATGACCGTCTTAATCGCACTATAGTAGAATTGAAACTCCAATATTACGTATTTAGCATTTGATTTCAATGTGTCTTAATCGCACTATAGTAGAATTGAAACCCAGTCAAGCGAAGTTATTAGACAAAGCATTTGATGTCTTAATCGCACTATAGTAGAATTGAAACGTGTTTTAAACTATTTTGAAAGGGTAATGCTTATGCGTCTTAATCGCACTATAGTAGAATTGAAACAAGTAACAGATTTAGGAGAGAATAAAGGCTTTGAGTCTTAATCGCACTATAGTAGAATTGAAACGCAACGCAAGGGACGTAACGGACAAGGGCGTTGAAGTCTTAATCGCACTATAGTAGAATTGAAACACAAAGGCGGCGGTTGAAGCCTTGACCGATATTGAGTCTTAATCGCACTATAGTAGAATTGAAACGCCGGTTATCCAGCCGATTTTTCGCATTGCTCTTTGTCTTAATCGCACTATAGTAGAATTGAAACATGAGGGTATGAATGTACTCGGCGAGACAATGCAACGTCTTAATCGCACTATAGTAGAATTGAAACGACGTAATCAAAACAAATCCGACTAATTATTGTATGTCTTAATCGCACTATAGTAGAATTGAAACTTCTTACGCAAATACAAGGCTTGCCTATCCATCTGTGTCTTAATCGCACTATAGTAGAATTGAAACGTATAAGCATTTCACAATCTTTATAATCGCTTAATTGTCTTAATCGCACTATAGTAGAATTGAAACATTGCCGCTCGGTGTCCAATTATACAACGATTTAGGTGTCTTAATCGCACTATAGTAGAATTGAAACTTTGAGAAACAAATATATACAGGTGCAAATTATTCAAGTCTTAATCGCACTATAGTAGAATTGAAACGCCGGTATGTCGGACGGTGAAGCGTTTGACGACACCGTCTTAATCGCACTATAGTAGAATTGAAACAAGAACAGGTCTTCGACCTCCTAATAAAAGCTAGGGAGTCTTAATCGCACTATAGTAGAATTGAAACTAGAATACGCACCTGTTCAGTATAACCAAACAGGTTCGTCTTAATCGCACTATAGTAGAATTGAAACAAATTAAAAAAACAGTTGGAACGAGTGCTTTCTAAGTCTTAATCGCACTATAGTAGAATTGAAACTACAAATTGAGGCTATGCCACATCATTTGTGCAAGGTCTTAATCGCACTATAGTAGAATTGAAACTAATTATACTGCCCTTGATAGTGCCTAACTCTTTAGTCTTAATCGCACTATAGTAGAATTGAAACTTTTGCTTTGTCTTTTTTCTTGCTCTTGTAGAATCGGTCTTAATCGCACTATAGTAGAATTGAAACATAAGTACTATAAATATATCAACTCCGACTGCTCCTTGTCTTAATCGCACTATAGTAGAATTGAAACGTTATTTCACAATGAATTAACAAAAGCGTTAGAAGGTCTTAATCGCACTATAGTAGAATTGAAACTCGACAAATAACAGCGATTTACAAACTATGGATATTGTCTTAATCGCACTATAGTAGAATTGAAACGATACACCAAGCAATGATAAAAGCAACCTAAACAAAGTCTTAATCGCACTATAGTAGAATTGAAACCTTACAAATAGTGTTACTTCTGAATATCCTTTTGTGTCTTAATCGCACTATAGTAGAATTGAAACTTTTCTCTATACGAGGGATTATTATAGGTATAACCGTCTTAATCGCACTATAGTAGAATTGAAACGTAGGGGAATTCGTCTTTTACGTTCATCATCAT
This sequence comes from uncultured Hyphomicrobiales bacterium, assembly GCA_964581505.1. GTDB lineage: Bacteria > Bacteroidota > Ignavibacteria > Kapaibacteriales > UBA2268 > CAZOOR01. Next base: position 3,165 of record CAZOOR010000016.1, on the reverse strand, counting down.
TGCGTCTTAATCGCACTATAGTAGAATTGAAACACAGCACAGTAGAATTTAGACAGCATTCAGGCACGATGTCTTAATCGCACTATAGTAGAATTGAAACGAAGAATAATTGATTAAATAGAGAAATCGGATACTTCGTCTTAATCGCACTATAGTAGAATTGAAACTTCATATATATTAGAATACTTTTCAACTTGCTTTTGTCTTAATCGCACTATAGTAGAATTGAAACTTGTTCTGCAATATAAGATTGAGAATAAGAACCAAGTCTTAATCGCACTATAGTAGAATTGAAACTGAGCAACCGCTTACTAAAAATAAATTCTATAAGGTCTTAATCGCACTATAGTAGAATTGAAACATTGCAAAGACCGCCGACGGGGTGAAAGAGGACGCGTCTTAATCGCACTATAGTAGAATTGAAACAAGCATCGGCGAAAGCCCAAAGAATACGAACTAAAAGTCTTAATCGCACTATAGTAGAATTGAAACAGAGGTGATTTTTCGGTAAGAAACCCGACACGCTTATGTCTTAATCGCACTATAGTAGAATTGAAACAAAGAAACAGTAATTAATAGACGTGCAACATTAGCGTCTTAATCGCACTATAGTAGAATTGAAACATTGAAAAAGTAATAGAATAAAACACAAAAAAAATGAGTCTTAATCGCACTATAGTAGAATTGAAACCCGGTTACTTTAACTTTTGACAAATCGAAATTCAAAGGTCTTAATCGCACTATAGTAGAATTGAAACTTATGAAAATTTATCATTGAAGTTCCAAATACACTGTCTTAATCGCACTATAGTAGAATTGAAACCCTGCCAAAGTTTGCCGTTCCAAATATACCATTTGTGTCTTAATCGCACTATAGTAGAATTGAAACGTAAGAGAATATATGAAATCAACAAACTCAATAAAGTCTTAATCGCACTATAGTAGAATTGAAACGGCGAAGTTGTTAGACAAAGCGTTTGATAAGATTAAGTCTTAATCGCACTATAGTAGAATTGAAACATACACTAACATTAATAACTAACAAAAGGGAAAATGTCTTAATCGCACTATAGTAGAATTGAAACGTTGGCATTGGAGCGGACACACAAAGTCTCCCCGCGTCTTAATCGCACTATAGTAGAATTGAAACGGATATTGGACAAAGGAAAAAGCGGACGGGGGCGCGTCTTAATCGCACTATAGTAGAATTGAAACTCACCTATCGAGCCGAACAATTTGGTAAATTCCGTAAAGTCTTAATCGCACTATAGTAGAATTGAAACTATCGTCTCTAATACTTCTTACAATTTTTATTACAGTCTTAATCGCACTATAGTAGAATTGAAACAAAAACAAAAGCAAGTTAATTAAAGCCGCTGACGATGGTCTTAATCGCACTATAGTAGAATTGAAACGAAACCGTGTAACTATTTCGTAAAAAGATTAATGTGGTCTTAATCGCACTATAGTAGAATTGAAACCTTGCGAACGTTCGACGGTACTGCGAAAAAAGGATAGTCTTAATCGCACTATAGTAGAATTGAAACGCGGCGGTCTAATGACAGACGGCACGTGCTAACGAGTCTTAATCGCACTATAGTAGAATTGAAACAATTATTAAAACAGATAGCAAGCAGCGGCAACAGGGTCTTAATCGCACTATAGTAGAATTGAAACGAACATATCGTTTAGCGTGTTCCAACCGCCATCAAGTCTTAATCGCACTATAGTAGAATTGAAACGTATTGAGTACTACTTCGCCTAAATTAATAATTTCGTCTTAATCGCACTATAGTAGAATTGAAACAGAAAATGACAGCCTGAAAACACAATTAAGAGTTTATGTCTTAATCGCACTATAGTAGAATTGAAACTTGCTAACAAAGTACGGTTTGGCACTTGTATTAAGTCTTAATCGCACTATAGTAGAATTGAAACGAAATTATCAGCGATTGTTTCTAAACTTGTAATCAGTCTTAATCGCACTATAGTAGAATTGAAACGACTAACAAATTTAAAAAGAGGAGGGCGTTTGTTCGTCTTAATCGCACTATAGTAGAATTGAAACATTGTCGTTTTCATTTTGTTTCTCCTTTTTATTTTTGTCTTAATCGCACTATAGTAGAATTGAAACAAAAAGAATTTTATCAATGATATAACAGGTGGAAGTGTGTCTTAATCGCACTATAGTAGAATTGAAACTATACCATCTTTCCAGACACCATCTTCCCAGGTACCGTCTTAATCGCACTATAGTAGAATTGAAACTAATCTTAACTTTCTTGAGTTTAATAAATCATTATGTCTTAATCGCACTATAGTAGAATTGAAACGACTAAAAAATTTAAAAAGAGGAGGGCGTTTGTTCATGTCTTAATCGCACTATAGTAGAATTGAAACGTCCTCAACGTGCATAGCCGCCGATTTAGTATTACGTCTTAATCGCACTATAGTAGAATTGAAACTTACATTTAAAGTATTAATAGGAATAGTTAAGGCGGGTCTTAATCGCACTATAGTAGAATTGAAACTTTTATTCCTTTATTTTTAAATCAAAGACTTGATATGTCTTAATCGCACTATAGTAGAATTGAAACTTGATAAGTCCAACCGTTCTTACGCAAAGCCCGCAGTCTTAATCGCACTATAGTAGAATTGAAACCAAACTACTGTTTGACAATTCTTTGCTTGCGAATACTGTCTTAATCGCACTATAGTAGAATTGAAACAAACATAAAGAGACCGAAGCAACACCGGAATTTATTGAGTCTTAATCGCACTATAGTAGAATTGAAACGCAAAGCGTGCGAGTTTATTTATTCATTACGTTGTGGTCTTAATCGCACTATAGTAGAATTGAAACCATCTTCCGCAAGTAATGATATTAAACTGACGGAGTCTTAATCGCACTATAGTAGAATTGAAACGATAGAATGATAAGCGATGACACGGTGCTTGAAATCAAGTCTTAATCGCACTATAGTAGAATTGAAACCCCAAATCAGCCGGGATATTGGACAAAGGAAAAAGTGTCTTAATCGCACTATAGTAGAATTGAAACTGTACTTCTGATAAATATAAAGGTAAATATAATTATTGTCTTAATCGCACTATAGTAGAATTGAAACGATAGAATGATAAGCGATGACACGGTGCTTGAAATCA
>CAZOOR010000015.1:0-41777 GCA_964581505.1 uncultured Hyphomicrobiales bacterium | reverse complement strand
AAATATATTGACGGTATCGAGACCAACCCGCAGAATCTAACTCATCATGATTGCCAGCAGTCCACACATTGTTCTTATCTCCAAAAGTTAAATATGTGGTATACAAAGGAGCCCTCACTGTGTCCCAACTCTCCCAATTATTATGAACGTAGATTAAATACCTGAAAAAATCACCATTTTTATTTTGATATAGTGATAAACCTGCAAATACATTTAAAGAAATGTAATTAATTTGACTAGACTTTATTGTTATCTTATTGTTATTAATTTGCCAATCTGTTAATATCCATGATTTACCTCCATTAGTTGTTTTATACATGTTGTTATTAAGGAATTCACCAATTTTTGTTGAAAATAATATTCCATTGTTATTGTCATACATTTTTATTGTTGTATTATTTCTACTTGTATCGGTTCTGAAAACATCCCAAGTTTCACCTTTATCTGTGCTACGCAAAACAAGCCCGGAATCACCAACTGCAATACACAATTTTTCATTGGGATAGGATAAACTATGTATTTTTGGTACTAAATGATAATCATCTGCACCTTTGAAATATGCAGAATCCATATAAACTTTTTTCCAGGTTTCGCCGCCGTCTGTTGTCCTTTGAATATGAAAACCTCCAAGTTTGTCTTTATTCACAAGATACATACAATTCAAACTGTCGCAGCATTTTAAATCAATTATTTTTCCGAATTTAAAATCTATTGAATCAACCATTTGCCATTTATTTGATGCAGATAGATTAGAAAATACAATGAAAATTAATATTACAATTGTTCTTACTATTTTCATTATTTATAACCCTTTAATTTAAATTCAAAACCCTACAATAAATATATGAAAAAAAATGTAATAAAAAAAAAGAGGCTGTCATTTCTGACAGCCTCTTTGAAAAATATTATTGCTTTATAATTATGCAATATCCTGAGCAACAAAAGGCATTAAAGCCAAATGTCTGGCATATTTAATTGCTTTGGCAATTTGACGTTGTTGATAGCCATTGACTCCTGTAATTCTTTTGGGTAGAATTTTACCTTGGTCATTGACAAATCTGTTCAAAAATTTCGGGTCTAAGTAATCAACAACTTTAGAATCCTTTAATGGATTTGTTCTTTTTCTGAATGTTTTTTTGTTCTGGCGCATCGAATTGCCGCCCTGCATAGGATGTATCTGGTTCATTATTTACTCCTCTGTTCTTTAATTTGTTTTGTTTTTTCAAAACGTTTCTTAAATCTTTCGACACGTCCCGCCGTATCAACTAATACCTGCTTGCCGGTGAAAAAGGGATGTGATTTAGAATCAATATCCAAGACCATTTTGTCTTCCTTGTAGCAGGAGCGGGTTTTGAATGTGCTACCGTCAGTCATTACGACTTCGATAGTTCTGTAATATGGATGAATTCCTTTTTTCATTTTCAGCCTTCTTTATTAAAATCTATTTTGTCTAATTCTGCAATGTCTTTTACCTTGACAAATTTTTCGGAGAAACGCCGTGTGCCTCTATCGCTCTTGTAAGTTCTAAGAACTTTAACGTTAAGAAGCTCGGCTTCCTGCTTCTGTTTTTTTAATTTGTCACCAAATGTTTGTTGTTTAGCCATAACACTATTTTTTATTCGTTTAAAATATAGAATACAAAGTTAAGATAATAATATAAATTTTCAAAATATTTCTTTCGATTTTTCTTTCTTTATTGATTTTTTTTGAAATTTATAAAGAACAGAAAATATATACGTTTAATGACTAATGCTATTATTATTTATGAATATTTATTAATATCTTAATCTATGGGCGAAGTTGGGATTTGTCTTTTCAAATATTAATATTCATATTATCAATTACAAATGATGACGCAAATACTCTTTCGGGTCTCGATTTCAGCATTGTCAGGAAAATAGTTCTGGGACTTTGGCTATTTGAATACTTTTCTTATCTTTGCACCTTAGCCATTTGTGATATTTTGTTGCTTTCTATTTGGTATAAGTAGATATTTTTTACATTTGAAAAAAGGTGAGAGGGCTAATGCGTTTGTTCGTCCTTTTGCCGATTGTTTTCTTCATCGTCAATTCGGCATAGAATTATGGATTTATTTAATAACGAAATAAAATCGGACAAAGAAAGAATAGAAGAACTCCGTGCAGAAATCAATAAGCACGACTATAACTATTACGTACTTGCCGAACCCGCAATCACCGACCGCGAGTACGACCGGCTGATGCAGGAATTAATTGAATTGGAGAAGAAATATCCGAAATTAATTAGTACCGATTCACCTACGCAGAGAGTAGGCGGACAGCCTCTGAAGGAATTTAAGCAGATAAAGCATAAAACGCCTATGCTTTCGCTGGCAAATACTTATACTAAACAGGAGATTCTCGACTTCAATAAAAGAATTGCCGATGCAATAGACGAACCGTTTGAGTTTGTTACAGAGTTGAAATTCGATGGTGTGGCGCTGGGCTTAGTCTATGAGGATTCGCTCTTGAAGTATGGTGTAACGCGAGGGGACGGCTTTAACGGTGATGATATTACTCAAAATGTCAGGACAATAAAAAGTATTCCTCTAAAAGTGAATAAGGTGATTCTTGATAGTAAGGAGTTAAAAAACTTTGAGGTACGTGGCGAAGTATATATGCGTGAGGAAGATTTTCTGCAAATAAACGAGAAACGATTGGGAGCAGGAAAAAAGACTTATGCTAATCCCCGAAATTTGACTGCCGGTACACTGAAATTACTAAATCCTGCGGAAGTTGCCGCAAGACCTTTGCAGATTGTTTCCTATTATCTTGCACCTGCCGATTTTGAATTGGCTCGGCATTGGGATAATTTGCAAATGTTGAAAGAACTTGGTTTTCCCGTGAGTGAGTATTCGGAATTACATCAAAGCATTGAGGGAGTTTTCGACTTCATTGAAAAATGGGAGCAGAAGCGTGATGAACTCCCGTTTCAGATTGATGGTATCGTAATAAAATTAAATTCACTCAAACATCAGCGTATTCTTGGTTTTGTTGCACGTTCGCCCCGCTGGGCTATTGCCTATAAATATGAAGCCAAAAAGGCGATTACAAAATTGAACAGTATTACTTTCCAAATAGGGCGGACGGGAATTGTTACACCGGTTGCCGAGCTTGAACCTGTGTTTCTTGCCGGTTCTACAATCAGTCGTGCTACTTTGCATAATTACGATTATATCAAGGAGCGTGATATACGTATCGGTGATTATGTGGAAATTGAAAAGGGTGGCGATGTTATTCCTAAGGTCAATAATGCCCTAATTGATAAGAGGATTGAGGATTTACCCGTATTTGAATTTCCTGAATATTGTACTTGTGGGCTGAATGCTAAATTTGTACGTCCCGAGGGTGAAGCAAATTATTATTGCACTCATCCGGAATGCCCTTGGCAGATAAAACGCAGGATAGAACATTTTGCGTCGCGAAATGCTATGAATATAGATGGGCTTGGAGAAAAGGTTGTTGCCCAATTAGTTGATGAAGGATTTATTAAATCCATTGCCGATATATTTGAGTTGAAGAATTTTCGTCATAAGCTTTTGCAGATGGAGGGTTGGGGCGAAAAGAGTGTCGCTCAACTGCTCGAAGCAATTGAAAAGAGTAAGCAACAACCTTTGGATAGGTTGCTTTTTGCTCTGGGAATTAGGTTTGTCGGCGAGGGTGCGGCAAAGATTCTTGCAAGAAATTTCAGGGATATAAGTCAATTAATAAACGCAACGCACGAGGATATTTCCTCAATTTATGATATTGGCACAAAAACTGCCGATTCGATTGTTGATTTCTTATCTGATGAGAAAGAAATGGAGCTTGTCAATAGATTGAAAGCTTATGGTTTGAATATGACACAACCCGAGGAAATATTTAGCGAAGCGGCAAAGTTTAAGGGGAAAACGTTTGTTCTGACCGGTGAGCTGAGTTCATTCACTCGCAAGGAAGCAAAGCAAAAGATTGAACTGCTTGGTGGCAAGGTTACCGGCTCGGTTAGCAAACGAACAAACTATTTGGTTGCCGGTGAAAAAGCCGGAAACAAGTTAAAAAAAGCAAAAGAATTAGATATTAAAATTCTTGATGAAAATGATTTTATAAATTTATTAAATGAATAATAGGTATGAATATGAAGTTCAAAGTATTATTAACATTTCTTGTGATTTCCTTTTTGGCGATTGCCGCTTGCAGTGATAATACAAATAATCCCGAAAATCAAGATGAATATAAGCAATTGGTACAAGGGCGGTGGAACGGGAAATTATCTAAGTTGTCTCAGCAAGATAATGAAATTATTTATCAGATGACGCTCGATTTGTACGAGAATAAAATTTCCGGCATATCGGATATTTCCATTAATGGGAAAGAGGAAAAAAGATTATCGATTTCCGGCGAGCTTGATTATCCCAAAGTAGTTCTTAATCTTAAATCTTCTGATTATTCTTTTGATTTCGAGGGACATTTTTCTGTAACAAGTCCCAAAATATTAATCGGACAAATTAAAAGTACTCAATTCGGTGAAAGAAGTATTAGTTTTAACAAACAACCATAGTACTACACATTACGGACTTGCTTGTTAATAAGTTCTGCAATTCTTAGAGCCTCAGCCGCTTCGTGAGCACTCACGGCGACAGGGGCTTTCTTATTAATTGCCTCAATGAATGCTTTTTGTTCATCAAAAATTGCATTACTTTGACTGATTTCAGGTTTTTCATATACTATTCTTTTGTTGTGCAGTGCTTCGTCCAGCAGTCCGAGCATTGTCGCCGGTATTGCATTTTTTGCGGCGGGGTCATCGTCTCCGAGGATACGAAAAACTTCAACGTCTTGATTGCCGAAATCAATGGAGATATACGCTTGTTTTTGGAATATTCTCATCTTTCTCATAGGTTTTGCGGAAATACGCGAGGCAGTGAGATTGGCTACCGCACCGTTTTCAAATGTTATTCTGGCATTGGCTATATCGGGGTTATTTGTTAAAATAGCTACACCGTTCGCATCAATTTTAACAACTTTGGAGCCGATTAGCCAGAGCATAATATCAATATCGTGAATCATCAAATCATGAATTACAGATACATCTGTGGCGCGCGGTCTAAACTGTGCCAGCCTATGTGCTTCGATGAACTTTGGTTGTAAATTATATTTTTTCAATGCCGCTAATGCCGGATTGAAACGCTCCACATGACCGACTTGGATAAGTACTTTTTGCTTTTCTGCCAAAGAAATTAATTCTTCTGCTTCCTTATACTTATCTGTTATGGGCTTTTCTATTAGGCAATGAACATTATTTGCAATGCTTTGTACTGCAACGTCATGATGGCTTATTGTCGGTGTGGCAATTGTAACGGCATCGCATTCGCTTAGTGCCTGTTCAATCGAATTGAAGGCTTTGCAATTATTCTCTTTGCTTACAGATTCCGCTTTTGCAATGTCATTATCATATATTCCGATTAGTTCCGTTTCGATATGTGTTTGCCATAATTTTGTATGGATTGAGCCGAGATGCCCCGTGCCGATAACACCGATTTTAAGTTTTTCTGACATATTTTGTTTTGTTCAAATAATAAAAAAGAAAAATTAAAGAGAAAAAAGTTAATGGCAAAAGAATTTTATGCTTTCGGGTGTGCTTTTTTATATGCTTCTTTAAGTCTTTCTACTGATACGTGTGTATATACCTGTGTTGTTGAGAGTGAAGAATGTCCCAGCATTTCGCTGACAGATTGCAAGTCTGCACCATTGTCAAGCAAGTGTGTAGCAAAAGTATGTCGGAAAATATGCGGACTTTTCTTTGAGGCTTCTGTTATTCCTTGCAGTGCTTTGTTGATTATCCTGTATGCTTCACGTGAACCCAATCGTTTTCCACTCTTTGCAATAAATAGAGCGGCATTATTCGTTTCCGATATTTCCATACGTTTGGATTGATATTGTGCAAGTGAATCAAGTGCTTTTTGCCCGACCGGAACTATGCGTTGTTTATTGCCTTTGCCGGATACTTTGACAGTTCGTCCTTTTACGTTAATATCACCTATGTTCAGTTGTAAAGCTTCACTGATTCGCAGGCCGGAACTATATAAAAGTTCAATAAGGGCTAGGTTACGCGATTGTATTGGGTCGGAAGTATCAAATGAAGCAAGTAATTTTTCCACTTCTTTTTCGAGTAGAAAGGAGGGCAATGTCTTTTCTGTTTTAGGAAGTACAATTAGAGCCGCCGGATTACTCTGTATGATGTCCTTTCTGTAGCAGAATTTAAAAAATGATTTGACAGCCGTTCCTTTTAGTTTTATTGAACGCTTTTTCATTCCTTTGTCGTGTAGCCAACCGAGAAAATAATTAACATCTTCCTTAGATACATCACAAATATCAATATCCGGTGAACGCATTACCCAAATATACTCCTCGAACTGCAACAATGCAATGGAATATGTTTCTATTGTTTTATCGGAATAGTTTTTCTCAACTCTGCACCAGTTGATAAATTTCCTTATAGATTCTTCGATATTCATAAAAAAAAAAGGTATTGTTTAACGTATTTAATATAATCAATTTTTTTAATTAAATTGATGTTTTTCAAATTTTTTATGTGTAACCTTTTATAATTATATTAATTAATAATTATATTGTTACTTTGATATTATCAATTTATCAAATTGTTTTCTGAAAAGGCAAGAAAAAAACGAGGAGCAAAATGAAAAGAATAATCATCTATGTTATATTTTTACTTAGCGTTATTGTCGCAGACTTGACGGCGCAAACAATTTCTTATATTATTCCCGATATAGGCGCTCCTTTGTCTAATACTTATGTCGAAATAATTGGACCTCACGATGCAAATAATAATTTCGGGAATGATGGGTTTTATTTAAACAATCCTGGTGATAATATACGTATTGAATTGCTTAATTCGGCTGATAAATCGAAAATTGTTTTTGGTCCCTGCATTGTTGGCTGGAACGGGCGTATGATTTCATCACAGGTATTTGTATTGCCGAATGTAAATCCTAATTCCGAATACTGGGCGAATTTAAGAAATGAATTTAGGATACCGTTCAGAGTGTATGTAAACGGTAGCTATTCAAATGTTGATACTTTTTACATTGTAAAACCATATCAATTCGGTGATATTAGGACTAATCCCGACCGAATAATTGGTGAAGGCAGTTTAGGACGCCGTTCTCGGCGTGGTGCAATGATTATTTCCTCTGCAATTTTCGCCGATGAAACATATAAGGTTTCTACTGTTGATTGCGACCCGTATATTGATGGAAATCAAGCATATTTACCTTTTGTTTTATTATCGCAAGGCTCAATTGAGGGCAATGGCTCAAATACTAAAATCTCCGCCTCTGCTTGGAGTTACCACGGAGGACCGGGTGGCGGTGGTGGCGGTGGTAGTTTCTGTGATGCTTGGATGGGCGACCCTTTCATAATGGGTTCCAATGGTGGCGATGGTTTTACCGGTGGTGGACCAGGTGGACGCAATCAATCTTTGGGAGGTGCCGCTGATGCCTTTAAAAGCCCTGGTAAAGGAACAGGTTCTAATGGTGCGTCCCTTAACGGAATTCCTTCTTCAACGCCGACCGGTTATGAATCATCGGGTGGTGGTACGGGGCATCCTTTTGGGCGTTCCGGCGAATCCTGCGGGGACGGTTACAATTGTGAGCCAAACGGTGGTTATGGTGGTGGTTCCGGTTATCAGCAAAATAAGGAAGGTGGTTCTGCCGGATATAGGACGGCAGGGTACAATACCGGTAATTCAAACGGTGGTAGAGTTTATGGTAATTCAGATGGAATTCCATTAGCCGGTGGTTCGGGTGGAGCGAGTGGAAATCCTCAATCTCCCGGTAATTGTTCGGGTAGAGGTGGCGGTGGTGGCGGTGCTGTAAGGATTTGCGCCCCGGTATTTTCCAATGTGTCTGTTGTTGTTAATGGAGAAAATGGTAATTCGTCTATCTATGGACGTGGTGGTGCCGGTTCGGGCGGAACTGCCGAAATTAGCGGTAAATTATCTATGCGGAATTGTACGATAAGTGCCACAGGCGGTAATGGCGGACGTGGTGGCAGGGGATTAATCAGGGCTGATGCTCCGTTTTCTTTGGGTATGAATTTTCAACCTAATGGAGTAGAAGTGATGCAAATGTTTACTTCGGATACGAGTCGCTATGTCCCAAGAATATTTACTTTGACCGGTAGTAAAGTGAGAAACCTTGATACCGTATTGCTGTATATTCGTTCGGAAAGTACTCCTTGGCACCTTGATACTTTATTCAAGAATTTAAAAGGGATAAGAAGTTGGCGTAGGAAGTATCATTTTCATGGTAAGGATTCAATTTATTTTATTTGTGCGATTGCCGATAAACAGTATTCATCATCAGGGCAGTATTCAAATGTTTTGCAATATACAATGTCGCAGGCGGCGGCAAACATTATATACAAGTATAAATCACCCGAAATTGTAAGTGATTCGGTCATCAAAATGCGAATGATAGCTTGTCCGGGTAATTATGTTGAGGATACAATATACATTTATAATATTGGTGATGCCGATTTGTCTCTTGATTTCAGAAATGCTTATTTCTCACCGGATAATAGTGGATTTTCTTTAGTTAATTCCAAAATTAGTAGTTCGGTTGTACCTTCGGATTCTATTGCTTTAATTGTTCGATTTGACTATCGGAAAGGTCAGCCCGGTATCATCAGAGATACTCTATTTATTCCTCATAACGATTTGCTGGCTAATCGCAAGCCACAACGTATATTTTTGGAAATGGTAATTGATACTGTCAGTTTCTATATCGGAGACAATGATTTGAATGACTTGCAAGTACTTGATTTCGGGAAAATATGTCTTCCGGATAGTGCAGAAAAAGAATTTACTATTGTGAATAAATCAAGCTTTAGAATAAAAGTAATCGAATCGCAGTTGAACTCTACTTCCTTCCGGCAAGACGGAGATTTAACTCCAATCATTGAAAAAACAGGACATAATATACAAAAAATTAGGTTTGTTTCGCACAAAGCAGGCGACTATTCTGCTCTTATTGTTGTTACAAGTGATACTTGTGATGCTATTAAAGATACACTTTTATTAAAAGCTGAAGTTGTCTCTGCTGAATTTGCATATCAAAAGCCATTAGATGTAGATATTGATACTTTGGATATTGGTAAGCATTGTGTTGGCAAGGTCTTTTCTTCTCAATTCCTAATCAGGAATTTGGGTAATCAGGATTTAACACTTGCTCATGATAGAACAATTGTTGGAGCAGACTATCAAATCACATCTCATACAAGCGGTGAAATCAATAAAGCCGGCTGGGATACGGTGCATTTTGATTTTACTCCGTTACGCGAGGGGCGGATTGATGCTTTGTACTATATATCAACAAATGAATGCGATAGATATAGGGATACACTGGTTATCAGATGTATCGGTGTATCTGCGGACATTGCATATTCCGGCAATGGGAATTTCGGTACTATAAGTCTTTCGACTAGGAAAACAATAACAACTTGGCTCTCGAATACAGGAACATCTGATATATACGTAGAATCACTTAAGCCAATTGCTCCGCCATTTAAATATGTGTATGTAAACCCCCAGCCTCCGCTTTTGTTGAAGCCAAGGGATTCGATTAGGATTGATATTGAGTTTCATCCAAATACGTCGGGTGCATATTATGATACTGTACGCACAGCCGAGATTATATCCGATACTACTTGTTTAAAAGATAAAGACTATCCCATAGAAGGGATAGCATCAAATTCGGAATTAATTCTTTCAACAAAGTTACTTGATTTCGGCGTACTTGAATTTTGTGATATTAAGCAGGATTCACTCAAAATAACAAATCCTACAAATGTTGTAATTACATTATCTAATCCTCATATTGTCGGTGCCGATGCGTCTTATTTTGAAATTAGTCAACAACCGCTTAAGCCTACTATTCCTGTTGGCGATAGTGTCTGGTATTTTATTAAATTTAAACCGAGAAAGGGACTGGACGGAATTAAAACGGCACAATTTGTTGTCGAGACTGATTTTCCGAAAAATCCAAGTATGACGGTTGATTTGAAGGGAGAGCAGGAAAATCTTAGTGTTTCAATGTCGCCTGCTAGTTTGGATTTTGGTTCGGTACCAATTGGTATCCAACATCAGCTTAAAATACGATTGACAAATACTGGAAAAATTGCTCAAAATTTAATTGACGTTAAGTTTTCTAATCCTAATATGTCTGCATTTCCTATTGCCGCCTTCCTGCCGGCAAATGGTGGAACAGCTGATGTTACGATATTTTTCAAACCCACAAAAGCCGGTAATGCCGATGGTGATATTTGGTTTATTTTCGGCATTAATTGTAGAGATTCAATTAAAACAAATGTGCTGGCTTCGGGACGTGAAGGGCAGGTTATTGTTTCCACTCGAATTAATTTCGTATTGCATCCTCCCTGTTCCAATGTAAGCGATAATTCATTTGTTGTTGAGAATACGGGTGCCTCCAGAGTTGTTGTGGACAGTATGAAGATTGTCGGAGCTAATGGGAATTTGTTTGTTTTCGCTGATGCTATTCATTTGCCTGTTGCTTTGGACTCTGCTAAGAAGTTGAAACGTGTAATTGAGTTTCAACCCGGTAGTTCGAGTTATGGAATTAAGACTGCGAAAGTAATTACCTATATAAATATAGGGGGTAAGACTACAGTTGATACCACAGTACTAAGTGCAGAGAAGAAAAAATTCCTAACTATTGCACCGCAGTTACTTGATTTCGGAAATGTTATTGTCGGGCAGACAAAGGATTTGAATTATACTGTTACGAATACGGGTAATTCAAGGATAACATTGTCAAATATTATTGCACCAACTAATGCAGATTTTGTTTTATTGCCTAATCCTTCGGGTACAAGTTTAAACCCTGGACAGACGGCTACATTTAGAGTGCGTTTTACACCAACGCTCAGTTCGAGATATAATGCACGTTTCGGTATTGTGGCAAGCTATATCACTGATTGTGTTGATTCTACTTATGCGGATTTAACCGGTCTTGGTATTGCACCGATTAACACAACAATAATCATTGACTCGCTTACTAATATTGACCCGCGTATTTACAACATCAGTATTCCGATTAAGGCTTTGATTACCGAGCCTACGGTTGAAGTAGGGGACTTGGAGTTCAGAGCTTTAATAAAATTTAATGCAACTCTTTTTGCTTTCAAATCTTTTAAAGATGCAACGGTTTTAAAGGACAGTATTTATAAGGATACACGTTTCATTGAATTTGAAGTTAAGGGTTTGAGATTGAATAATGATACTGCTGTAATTGCAGAAATGCTCGGTAGGCCAATGCTCGGCAATGCAGAGAGTACTCCTATCAATTGGTTGCAATTTAGCTGGAAAGATGCGGCGGCTTTTGGGGTTACCGATACTATCCCTGGTGCTTTAAGCATTAGAACTTGTAAGGCAGGTGGTACACGTTTACTTGAACTTGGTTTTCCGCTATCAATGGTGATAGCTCCAAATCCTGCGAGCGACGAAGTTAATATTAAGGTTTCGGTTCTCGAAGTCGGCAGGCATTCTGTAAATATTTATGATGTACAGGGTAGAACTTGGAAAATTAAAGAGTTTGATGTGAACTTGAATTCTCAGAAAGAGATTGAATTCAAATATAATACCGGCGGCTTATCTTCGGGATTTTATTTCATTGTTGTTAAGTCTCCGACAAGCAGAATTGTTAAACCGATATATATCGTTAAATAAAAAATGAAAACAGTAATTAAGGATATTATGAAAAAGTTATTATATATTCAATTGTTTGTACTGGCACTGCTGATGAGTGCCACCGCCAAAGCCGAAGAGGAGAAGCAAGAACCTGTACTTTGGTTCGGTCCTTTTGCAGGGCTAAATTATAATATTCATTTTTTGGATTTCGGTTCCTTACCACCCTATCCGAATTGCTGTCCGGAATTTACTTCTGCTAATGGCTTGGGATTTACGCTTGGTGCATTGGTGGATATTAAAATATTTGATGATATATATCTCAATACTCGTATAGGTATTTCCGATATAGGGGCAAAGATGACGACCGAAGAAAAGATAGGCGGGACATTTGTCAGGAGTAATACAAACCCGCCGCAACTTATAGATACTTCGGCAATTGCCGACTATAACATTGAAGCAAAACTAATGCACGTAAATTTTGAGCCTACATTGAGTTTTAGATTTCTCGGTGATTTCGGTTTTGATGTCGGTATGAAATTTGCATATTTGTTCATTAGTCGTTTTAATCAAGAAGAAGTATTAAAAGAACCGAATAACGTAACATTTGCAGACGGTAGCCGAAAACGAAACGAATATCATAATGAATTAATACCGGAATCTAATGCTATTCAAATGTTTGCTGTTGTTGGTGTTTCTTATAATTTGCCTATTTCCGATGATTTGTATTTAGTGCCTGAGATTAGATATAATTATCCCTTTGTTGATGTTTCTAATGCACCACCCGGAGCTAACGATTATTGGAAGGCTTCAACATTGCAGTTTGGTGCATCACTGAAAGTTCCTATTTATCCTGCACCACCGCCGCTAAAAATTGATACGGTTCGTAGATTTTTCCAAAAAAACGATACTTCGGATATTGTTAAAAGGAATGTTGTCGATACAGTCGTTTTCTTGCGTACCGAAACAAATATTGAGGACGAACTTGATGAAGATTCGCATATCTTGACAATTAATGAATATGTAACAAATTATTATCAGCATATTATTCCCGAGGTCTTCGGGTTGGAGGCATCGCTCAATTCCTATGGAATAGATGAGAACGGAATAATTACAAATGATGTAGCAACGATTACTATTGAGGAATTGGAAGTCGAAGAAGGTTTCCCATTACTTACTCATATATTCTTTTCACAGGGTAGTGTGGATTTGCATAAAGCCGGACTGAATTTGCTTTCGCCGGCACAGACGGCAGATTTTGACGAGAATAATCTTGATTGGAAAACGATGGATATTTACTCCAATCTGTTAAATATTATAGGTTCTCGCTTGAAGAAAAATCCCGATGCAAATATTATTATTACAGGTTGCAATAATAATGTAAGCGAAGATGAGAAAGGTAATCTGAAATTATCTATATCGCGTGCAAATATCGTAAAGGATTACTTGATTAGTACTTGGGGTATAGAATCTCCAAGAATTAAAATACGAAGACGTAATTTGCCGCAAAGCCCGGGTAACAGTACCGTTGCAGATGGTGTTGTAGAAAACCAAAGAGCTGAAATTACTTCTTCCGATTATGAAATAATTAAACCGGTGTTCTTGCATAATATTACGAAAAAAGCATCGCCTCCACTTATAGTAATTAAACCAAAAGTGATAGCGGAAGCCGGAATGAAGAATTATGAAGTAACGGTTTCGCAGGCAGGGAAGCAATTAAGGCGCTTTGCCGGAGCGGGTGATGTGCCGGACTCGCTTAAATGGGAGGTGCGTCCGGAACCTTTGCCGACAAGTGAAGATGATGTGCTTATTCAATTGGTTGCTGTTGATAACGAAGGACAGAAAGTTGTTGCAAAATCTCCATTCTCTATTGAGCAGAAGACTATTAGAAAGAAAAGAGTTGAACTCAAAAACGATACGATTATTCAGCGATATTCCTTAATTCTATTTGATTATGATAAAGCCGATTTGACAGGCAATCAAATCAGGGTGCTGAATGATATTAAGAATGAAATAAAACCGAATTCTAAAGTTTTCATTTCAGCCTATGCAGATAGAACGGGCGAAAGAGAATATAATAAAGAACTTGCAAAACGCAGGGGAGAAGAAACACGGAAACGTCTCTATGTTTCCGGTGCCGAATATGTTATTAATCCGGTAGGTAGCGATGTCCTTATTTATGACAATAATTCCGCATGGGGCAGAAGCTATTGTCGAACCGTGAAAATCAAAATATTAACACCGGTTACAAAATAGCCCTTAACCTTATAGAAAAAAACTCCCTGCAATTATGTGGGGAGTTTTTTGTATAAGTGCAGAATAATCAATAAATTAGCAGTGTGTACTTTGTGCATAAGGTATAAATTTATTATATTATTATTAGGAAAATGAAAAAAAGTGTAACTTTTTTACTGTTTGATGTGTCATAATATTTGAAGCGTGTCATAAATTTGAATTAATTATGTTTTTCAAGAAGAATAAAGATATTGATGATAAGGTAATAAGGAAAGCCGCAATGGACCTGCGGAAAGGTAGTGCGGAGGCTTTCCATATACTTTATCATAAATACAAAACACCTGTGTATAAATTTTGTACACGGCTTCTTAATGACAAAGACCTTGCTGATGACGCGTTCCAAGAAACTTTTGTACGTGTATATGAAAAACGCAAACTATTCAACGGAGAAAATTTCAAGGGTTGGGTATTTACTATTGCCCGTAATACTTGCTTCAATTATTTGCGAACAAAAAAAATGGAAGTCGAGTTTGACGAAGAGTACATTGCTCCCGAAACAATGAAGATGGGTGATTATGCAATGAAAGATTTGATTGAGAAAGCCATTGCCGAATTACCTGTTTCATATAGGGAGGTAGTTGTACTAAGGGAATATGAAGAATATTCATATACCGAAATCGCCGAAATACTTGATATAGAACTGTCGCTTGTGAAAATTCGTATTCATCGCGCACGTTTACTTTTAAAGAAAAAATTACAACCTCTGGTGAAGGAAATTTATGGAACTGAATAAATTAATATCAAAATATCTTGATGGTGAACTCAGCCGTTCCGAAGACGTTGAGTTACGAAAACTACTAAGTAAGGATTTAGTCGCTAAAGAGACTTTTGATGCTTATGTTATGGTTCATGCCGCTATGAAAGAAGATGCAAAAACAATTGTACCTTCGGCGGAGCTTGTCAGCGAGACGGAAGATTTGGTTCTGTCAAAAATTTTTACGGAACAAGCGGTCGCCGGTACTATTGTCCCAAAAACGAAAAACAGAAAAGTATTTACATATTTATCTGTTGCCGCTCTCTTTCTGTTGTTTTCGGTTGTCGCAATTAATGATTTTTCTTATAATTTACCGAAGCAGGACATTAGTCAAAAGTTGCAGCAGGACAGAATAAATATTTTGCATTTAGATAATCTTGAGCAAATAGGTATTTCTGATGAACTTATTGCTGAGCCTGAAACTCTAAGTATGGATTCTCCCGATGTTCAATCATCAGTTGCAAATGATAATCTGCTTGCTACTGCTGACAAGAGTAACATAAGGGTTGCTAATAATGTTTTATATGGTAGTGGTGCGAGTAGTGGTCTTGTAATGAAACAACAAATTGATGTAAAGCAATTTCATAGCGAGTCCGAGGCTAATTCAACTGTCCCTACTGATGTTGATAACATTGCTATAGATGTGCCGATTGTGAAACCATCAGATATTTATTTGTCCGGATTTGAGATAGAAGAATTACCTACTGATGTTGTTAAGACTAATTCAGCAAATGGAATTGACGCTACCGATATTTATTTGTTAGACAGCAGAGCGCCTGTTAGTACAATCAATATGGAATTAATAAATCCGAATATGCGGACTATTGCTAATCCGGCAAATATACCCGATGAACAATGGAATAATAGTTTTTACGGTAAACGCAGTGATATTCAATTAACAACTTTCTTGGGAACAGCAGTATTTCAGGGGGGGTTCGATTCGGAAACACCTGAAATATTAGCGAATTTCTCACAAAGTATAGCATATAAAGTCAATGACGCACAGCAATTCGGTATTGATATTGGCTTCTCACAGTATTCTTTTGATAGGACGAAAAATGTAAGATTACCCGGAATTATTATAAATGATGATGATGGAAATAATTCATCTGCTTACTATACACCTACAAATAGTGTAGAAGTTAAAAAAGCAGGGAATCCCGATAATTATATAGAAACTTCGATTAAAATCAACACTTATGAACAAATGTTCTGGAGTGCAGGATTTTTTGACCAACGTATTTTGAATTCAAATAGATTTACTTTAAACGGACGATTAGGTCTTGGTGGAACAAATAATGGACCTTTGGCTTATCTCAGATTTTATGCAAAATATAATCTGTTCAGTTGGCTATCAATTAACGCCGGTACTGACGGACGATTATTCCGTTGGTCCGAGCCTGCTTTTGGTGCTAATTCCAGCGATTTTAAAAGCTCTATTTCATTTATTTATGGCTTTGCAATCAAGATTTAAATTTTTGTTAGCGCTGTTTTTTTGAGAGTGGTTTAAGTGTACAAAACAAAAAAAATTAATTTTTTTACTAATTAAATTATTAAATTAGGATTTTAGTTCCTATATTTGTCATTTACAAAATTAAACAGTTGAAAGTAAATATATTAGATTTCTTTAAATATACAAAAATGGAGGCGCTATATGAAATTTTTACACAATTTCATTACTTTTGCAGTATTATTCTTTGTTGGTGAAGTTGGCTTACAAACTGCGACTGCTCAGGAATTACCTGCTACCGGACCGCAATCAAATGCTATTGAGATGGTCCCGAACAATATGTATTTTGATATGAAACAGGATTTGGACAAACCCCTTGCCGGTGTTGAGTTCCGAATTCTTGATTCGCTACAGAATGCGTATTCTTATTTTACAAATGCACAGCAACCTTTTGTTTATTATCCGGGGAAAAATCTCTTGGTTACAATAAAAAGAGGGGCGCAAGCAAGTAGCGAAGCAGAGAATACATTAGACGATTTATTTATTTTGTCCTCTGACGATTGGGGACATAAATGGTCTGCTCCCATTCAAGTCTATAGAGCCAAAGAATCCGCCAATAGAAACAAGATGGCACGCTATCCAAGTGTATATGCTTTCGAATTTGAGGAAGATTTAGGATTTGTTTATACTGCTCCTTTGACAAACAATAATGGCTGGACAGGTTTTATTAATGGTTTTTATTATTTTAGTAGCGGTAATTCATCATCAAAGATAAAAGAAGATCCATCTTTTGCAATTGGTCAAACTAACTATACTTGGAGTGGCACAGATTCAAAAATTGTTGGTGGTATTATCGGTGATGATCCATTCAGTTTAGCGGTTGGAAATATAATGCCTTTGGGTGGACTACCACTTACAAAAACCAGCAGTATTGGGCAGAGATTTACAACATCTTTTGATGAGTGGATACCTACGATTCCGACTGCTTGGGCGGCAAATAAATTTGCTGTTCCTCAACCTTCCGGTACCAATACTGATAGTTTAAGAACTTCGTTAATTTTAAGTTTGAAAAAGGATTGGACAAATAATTATTTGTATTTTGCCGCTTATGCCCGCTATCAAGCCGCAAATAATAAAGATAAGTGGTTGCCGGGAGTATCAAAATCTACTGACAATGGAACTACTTGGTCGGAATTTGAAATCTTTCCTTGGAAAGTAATTTCCGATTATGCGAAGAGCTTAAATATTAATCCTGAATATGTCAGTATTGATAGAGGTGCTGGTGATTTTGTTCAGATTTCTGAAAACCAATATAGTTTTTTTGTTACAATTAATGAAGATACCACAAAGACCGGTACAGTTTATGCAAAGGCTTTACATAAAATAGTAGAACTTTATAAGGAAGGCAGCCAATTTGGTATTCGTCCTATTGCAGATAATTCGGGATATTATCTCGCCTATCTGCCAAAGGAAAAAGCCAGAAACCAGATGGGTAATGAGCTAATGGCAACAAGAACTGTTGATGGCTCGAAACTACTTGTTAAATGGGTTGATTTTATTGATGCCAAAGATAAAGACGGAAAAGTAATTAAGTATTATTCTACTGATATTTTTGTCGCTGTTCGTGATATAAAGAAAAAAGAATGGTCTCGCTCAAAGGATATTACTGAAAGTGCTATGTATGATAGAATTACATGGATACCGGATTTCATTCCTAATGATTTGAAAAATATTCCTGTTTTGAAACTTGAATCTGTGCCTAATTCAAATGATACTGAAATTGAAGCACGTGCCAGACAGAGAAGACTTGAGACGGAAAGACAGTATGTGAAAATTGCTAATTTTGATGCAGACGAGCTGCTTATTGTAGGTGTTGAAGAGCAAACGAACAATTTTGAAATCGGAAATATTTATCCCAATCCGGCTACTGATAATACGTTTTTGGATATGAATCTTCCGAGCAATGGCAAAATGGATATTATGCTTGTTGATTTATTTGGTAGAACCGTAAAGAATGTATTTTCAGGTTCTGTAAATGGTGGATTTAGTGCTTTGAATATTGATTTGGGTAACCAAGCCGCCGGCACATATTTCTTACGAATAAATTATAACGGTAGCATTATTACAAAGACAATTAACATTATTAAATAATCATTTTCTTTAAGAAAAGGTAAAATTTTTGGAGAGTAGAATATGAAAAGAAAATTAATCATTATTTCATTATTAGCATTATTATTGCCGCTATCATTATTTGCCGGAAACTTCGGCAGTGTTCGCGGTAAAGTTGTTGATGATGGGGGAAAACCGATTATCGGTGCTTCCGTTAGAATACTCGGTACACGTCTTGGTGGATTTTCCAAAGGCGGTGGAAAATTTATTGTAACAAATATTCCTCCGGGTTCATATAAAATTAAGATTACTTATATGGGTTTAGAAGACTTTGTGGCTGAGGTGAGAATCAGTGCTGACGAAACAACTAAACTGTCAGCAACGATGAATCAGAAAGGTATTATGACCGATGTAGTTACAAAGGTCGCCGACAAATTGGTTAATAATAATGATGTTGGAATCAATAGGGAGATGTCTTCTGATGACATGAATTCTGTTGCTCGTGAGGGTATTCAAGCATTAGTTGCTATAAGCCCTGGTGTTATGAATACCGGTAATGGTTTTAGTGTTCGCGGCTCTCGCTCCAATGAATCACAGATAAGAATTGATGGTTTTGATGTCGGTAACCAATTTACCGGTGGTTTCGGAATTATGGGTTCATCTTATTATCCTATGGTTAGTCAGTTTGCCGCAGAGGAACTTCAGGTGTTAACAGGCGGTTTTTCGGCGGAATACGGAAATGCACTCGGCGGTATCGTTAATAGTTCATTAAAAACAGGACGTACAGATAAGTATGAAGGAATGTTTAGATGGAGAACAGATGTTCCTGCATTATTCGGAAGACAGAAAGCCGGACTGAAGTTGTATCGAGAAGGTGATAGACTTTTTGCCCAAGATTATGGCGAAGGAGCAAAACTCCAAGGAAGTAATGAAAATGCCTTTGATATAAATGTTGGTGGTCCTATACCTTATCTTGGTAAGACTACATTCTTTATTTCAAGTCGTTATTTTATTGAAGACTATCGTTCAGCAAGCTATGAAATCTATGACCCTTGGCATTATGATGCAAACGGAAATTGGACGAGAAATAATCTGGGTTTATTGCCCGGCAATCGCTCATGGGTCAAAAATATAACAGCGAAATTCAAATTCCCGATTACCCAAGATATTGATTTTATTCTCGGTACAATGTATGGTATTACAAGCGTTGAATCAAATTCTTGGGGTTGGCTTTATACGACAACACCGGGAGCAATCGAAGGATTACCTTCTTACGGAATACCTGAAAATAAAGCAAAACAAAATGTTTTCAATCAATTGGTTGCTACTTTCAATGCAACAATCAATCACAGATTAAGTGATAATAGTTTTTATCAGCTTCGGGTTTCAAATACAACAAATAACGATGCATCATCTAAAAGAATGAATTTTAATGCACCAAACTTTTTTAGTGGTTTTGATGTATTGACTCCGCAAGATAAATATGAAGTTCAGATTAGTGAATTAATTGCCGGAAGAGATAAAATTCTTGACCAATATCAGAGTTTGTC
Organism: uncultured Hyphomicrobiales bacterium; assembly: GCA_964581505.1. Classification (GTDB taxonomy): domain Bacteria; phylum Bacteroidota; class Ignavibacteria; order Kapaibacteriales; family UBA2268; genus CAZOOR01. Next base: position 21,904 of record CAZOOR010000015.1, on the reverse strand, counting down.
GATTCCCAAACATACGTCTGACGGATACGCTTTCTTAGATATGCCGATAGTCAATCCATTGACAGGTTACATAGAAGGTCCGACTAGTACACATGGTTCGCAGAATGCTTATGGCATGGCTTTTGCTTTTGTTGCACACGGAAATAATGGTATTAGTTTTAGAAAAGGCAATTATTGGCAAATTGACGGAAACTACAATTTGCAAATTGAGAATAATGGTGTTACTCATTCATTTAAAACAGGATTTGAAACAAGATTATATAAAAATTCAAGGCATTCAAACCAACAGCCTTGGGACGGGAACCCATTTAGAGATGTCTATACAGATGAATGGGGTGGAAATTTCTATGAATATGATACACCGGAAGCATACAAAAAAACCAGTATGGCTTATAAACCTATGAGTGCTTCTTTTTATGTACAAGACCAAATAGGTATTAAAGGGATTATCTTTACACCCGGTTTAAGGTTTGATTATTTTAATCCTAACACAGAATACAGGACGATTCTAAATCCCTTCCAACCAAGAGGTTCGGCTGATTCTGCTTTTGCACCTACAAATGCAAAATTCCAAATTAGTCCGAGAATTAATGTTACTTATCCAATAACGGATAGGTCGAATATTTCGTTGTCTTATGGTTTATTGTTTATGATGCCTCAAATGCAATATATGTTTGATGGTTTCGGAATTACCAATTTAAAGGGCAACTCAATAATCGGTAATCCCAACTTGGAGGCTCAAAGAGTTAATCAGTATTCAATTCAGTACAGCAATCAGTTGTCCGATGAATTTGCTTTTGATGTATCTACTTATTATAAAGATATTTACAACCAATTGGGTATTTCTTATGTTGCGGCTGTTCCTTATCCCTATTTCCTGTACGAAGTAGCCGATTACGGTAATTCTAAAGGTATTGAACTATCTCTTAGAAAAAGAGCAACCAATCACTTTGGTTTTAATATCAATTATACTTTGGCAAAGAGTATTTCTACATCTTCCGGACCTACATCAAATTATCTTGTAGCTCAGGATTTCTATACAGAAAAACCGGCTTATCCTATGTCTCCATTGTCAACGAGTGGTGATAGGCGCCATAGACTTAATGTCACACTAAATTTTATTTGGGGTAATGGAGAAGGTCCGACGATTGGTGGTTTTGGTTTACTCGCGAACACAGCAATTAATATCACATCGTATTTCCAGACAGGCTTGCCCTACACTAGGAAAGATAAATCAGGTAATGCTTTGGGAGAACTTAATAGCGAAAGGCAACCAAGCCGTTGGAGTACAAATCTTCGTTTTCAGAGAACTTTCTCATTAAAAAATTGGTTTGGTGATGCCGCAGGAAATTCATCAATTCAATTTTTTGTTGATGTGAATAATCTTTTCAATATTAGAAATGCAGTAAGTGTCTATTCGAGAACTGGTGACCCGATTGATGATGGTATCAGATTCTATAAACCTGTAAAAGATTTTCCGCGAATTACATTATATAAAGAAGCAAACTTTGGTATTTCAGAGTCCTTTTCTACACAACAGTACTCCCGGTTTGGTCAAAGGTTGTACAATGTTAATGGAGATTGGGACAAAAATGGTACAGTTACTCTATTGGAGAAACGTTTGAGCTACGAGAAACAGCTAGAGGATGCAAGACAATTTCGCGGGAATTTTCAGTACCCAATTACTGTATTCTTTGGGTTGATGTTTAGATTTTAATTTAGATAAATTTTTAAAATGGAAATAAATAATTTAATAAGGACTACTTTTATGCTAAAGAAAAAAAATAAGGTGATTTTGCCTATTCTACTTTTTGCTTTTATTTTATCTTCTTTATTGTTGCAATCACGCCCGAAGATAGATAAATATAGCGCAGATAATTTGCTCAGAAAAGTAGAAGGTGTTTTTGATTTACAGAAAAATTCCGTTAGTAATATACAATTTTATACCACTAATTATGGTATATTCGGATTAGACGTTAAGCAAAATAGAGGTGGTGGTTTTTGGCCCCGAAGCTCGCAGAATCAGTATATCTTCGCCGGTGGTATTTGGTTTGGTGCCATAAAAAAACGACCAAAAACCAATATCAATAAAAAGTATGTAACAATTACATATAATCCTCATGATGGCGGTTCATGGATGACCCCTGGACGTATGAATCCCGATAATACCGCAAATGATGTTCTTGAACAAGATAAAAAAACTAAATATAGAGTTTATTTTTCAACTGATTTTGGACGCGGTGACGGTATGTCATTGGTCGCAAAAGATGGTGAATCCTGGCCCATTTGGGACACAATGGCTAATGATACTTTGAAAAATAACCGGTATTTCGGATATTATGTTGATGAAACAAGTGATAGAACAAGGAGTAAATATCCCAAAGGACCTGCATTTATCTCGGGAGAAGATATTTTCTGTACATATAAAGATACTGACCTAAGCCGCTATGGTGAGGGGGCAGGACAACGCCGCAACGAAGGTTATCCACTCCGTTTGCAATTTGAACAAATGATTTATTCCTGGGGATTTGGTGATTATCGTGATTTCATTTTTTTGAAGTATGATATTACTAACTACTCGCAAGATACATTAAAGTATTGCTGGATGGCTCCTGTGATGGATGTTGATATTGCTTTATCTCAAAATTCAACTCACGGTGCCAGAAATGACCGATGTAGATTTTTTAATGAAGATACAACATTGAATCTTGCATTCCAGTGGACTGAAGGTACACAGGGGGAAAAAGGGCATGGCTTTGGTTATCTTGGTTTTGATTTCCTTGAGAGTCCTGCTGTATTTCATGTTGACCCTGCACTTACAAAGGTAGAGGAAAAGAAAAACGGCAATGTAACAACATATAGTATTAAAGAGCGTATGGCTTTGATAACTAAAGATACTGTTGTAATGAGGTTAAACAAAGTTGGAGTTTTGGAACCAAAGGATACTGTACTCGTATTAAAAGATACTCTTGTAAAATCTCGTACTATGGTTATTACTGACAATGGAGGCAAACTTGATACTGTTGTAACTGTCCATTTGGATATTACAAATTATTTAAGAAAAGATAAACGTTTTTACAGCAATAGAGAGCAAATTGGATTAAGAACATTTAGGAATTGGGCTATTAACGATGATAAAACTGCTGATGATGATAGATATAATTTTATTTCATCAGGAATTAGAGATGGTGATGATGGTGCAGGCGATAAACGTTTTTTAATGGCAACCGGACCTTTTCACATGGTTCCCGGTGATACAGTACGTGTAGTTGTCGCTATGATGTGTGCTAAACCATCAGTCAGACAAGAAGCAGATGGCTCGAAAGAGGATTTAAAAGCTCTTATTAATCTTGATAAATTTGCACAGAAAGTATATGATGATAATTTCAGGGCTCCTATGCCTCCTTGTCCCTCCAAAATTTATAGTTGGACTCCGTTGAATAATGCTGTTCAGGTAAAGTGGGATTCAACATCTGAAACTTGCCTTGATGATTATGAAGAAGGATTGGATTTTTTAGGATATAGACTGTATCGCGCTCGTAGATATGACCTTGATACATTTAATATTTACAATATTGGTTCTACAACAAGATTTACCAAGGGCGAGGGACCGTTTGGCTGGAAGCAAATCGCCGAATGGAAATTGCCGACACCTTTTCAAAAATCCGTTCATAAATCAAATAGGCTAAGTTCGTCAAAAGGTGCTGTTCCTTTTATTGATTCATTAAGAATTGTGGGACCTTACTATGACAAAAATGGTAAAATTGATTTGAATTCAGTTACTGTGATGAGAGTAGGGCAAGGTGTTCGTCTATTCAAGGATTCATTAGTTAAAGACTTGCTCATAAAGAAACTACATTTGTTTGACGGTAAATCATTTTATAAAGAATCTATTCTTCCGGTTATTGCTTTCATTGACACATCATTATTGTCTCAACCTTGGGGACCTTTTTATGAAGCAATGGTCAATAAAAAACCTTTCTATATGCTTTGGTATAATCCTTATAAACCAACGTCAAATACTGATGAATTCTTAAATAATATTGCGATTGGTAGAGTTCAGCTTGACCCTGCTTTGGTTAAATTCAATCCTTTACTTAATAAAATCGAAACTTTGATATACGATATTACTGATACTGCCTTAATACCGAATATTGCAAATGATACTGTTAATCATCGGGATACTATTTATTTCAAAAATAGGATGCGCGATGTTTATGTAAACGGTGTGCATAAGATTGCTGTTAATAGGGTTACGCCCCTTCCGCTTACCCACTGTATGATTGACTCAACTCATATAAAGCAAGCTTTGGCTCAGATTTATAAATTTATCAAAGAGGGCAAAGCTAAGACAATCTTCCCGAATTTTGTTAAGCAAGACCCAGATGCGATGAAAGTAATTACTTCGTATATGGCTAAAGTAACAAATAATCGTACATTCTTAGATTATGGCGATGACAATCGAGATGGACGAGTTGAGCCGAATGCTAATCCTGCAAAAACGGAGAAATTGTTAAATGGTGTTGATTATTATTACAGAATACTTGCTTATGACGAAGGTGATTATAATCAGCCAACACCGGAGAAGTTAAACTCTTCTTCTCAGGGCTCGCCCAATCAAAAGAAAACTCATCCGATTGCGGCTCCGGCAGCTGATTATTCCAAATTTGAAGTAACTTATGTTGATAGCGCTAAAATCGGTGGTCTTTATAATTTTGATTTCTTTACAGTTAATCCTGATAGAGTAAATCAACTTTTTGCAGGTCATGTTCTTGAATTGGAATTCTCTCCTGCTTGGACATTATCAAAAGTTGAAATGGTTAAAGACAGACCTTTTGAATTCGGAATGTATTATCGTGATATTAGGTTAAGAGATACTACCACAGGCAAGCTGTTATTTGCCGGTAGAACAGTGTTTGAAGCAACACCTTGTAGTTGGTCGTACAGAGGTGGATTTACTGAGAATGCAGTTTCCTGGTATATGGCTGATACTGTTGTTATTGATACTGTTACTAAGAAGGAAGATGATTTTGGTACTTTCTATAGCCAAAAGATTATTGAACGTAGCGGATATTTCACAACAGGTGATTTTACTCAATTCGGTTATTGCTATTCATTCTCATTTATGCCACCTGCACAGAATGTATTCGGTTTTAAATTTGATTATAAAATACAGCAGTTTGGCGGTCATTTCCGTCCCGATACTGCCAAAAAAGTTGCAAGTAATGCTGTAACGCCTGTCGTTGCATTGAATAATGACCCGATGAATATATTTACTACACAGGCTGTTGGTGCTAATGTTTATGCTCGTGATGTTTTGTATCGTTCCGGGGGAAATCCTACTATTGGCATTTCGCGTGGCACAAATATATATGGCAGTATGAACAATGGTCCCGGTGATTTCTTGCTTACTTTCGAGCCGGGTGGTGTGGAAGAAATGGCTTTGAAATATAATAAAGGTGCTTCGCAAAATACTTTCAAAGTCCCTTATTTGACGATGAAAATTGTAAATACTATGACATATAAGAGACCGGACAAAACACGTGATTCCGTAACAGTTAGTTATCCTACACCTTTGGAGCCTGCAGTTTTTGAGGTTGATACTTTAACAAAAGGTGTTGTCAATATTCCTCATAGTCTAGGTGAAAAGACTGATGAGTTCATTGGTAAGTATAATTTGAGTTCTTTGGCATTTGTCAATGGAAGATATTCGAAAGCTTTTCGATTTGCTAATAGAAAAGCATATCCGACAAGCGCTCCGGGTAATAAGACAAATAACATTTGGGTAGCCGGACATCAAAATAGATATTATTTAACTGCTATTTCGGTTGATGGAAAAGATACAGTTGATTTTGTCAATAAGTTGAATATTGCAGGTTGCGAATTTGTCTTTGATTATATTAATAAAGGTTACTTTACAAATATGAATCAATGGGATAAAATCCAAAAGGGCTATGTATATGGTCAGGATTTCAAAGCCGGCGATAAAGTAAAACTTCCTATTCGCGGTGGTGCTTTCGGTTTACCTGCACCTGGTGCTAAGGTTAGAATTAAAGTAACAAATGGCGCCCCGATAGATGGTAAATACACTAAAAAAATGTTGGAGCAAGTTAAGGTCGTTCCGAATCCTTACTACATCTCTCATCAGATGCAGAAGTCGCCTTATGACGCTAAATTATTCTTTACAAAATTGCCGCCGGTGTGTACAATAAGTATCTATACAGTTGCAGGTGATTTGATTAAAGAAATACATCATGACGAAAATACATCTACTGACCCGTATCAACATGCCGTAGATGTTTGGGACTTGCTCTCAAGGAATTCCCAGAGAGTACAGAGTCAAACATTAGTTGCTCTTATTACAGAGCCTAATGGTACGGAATCTGTTGTTCAGTTCTCAATAGTTGTAGGTGGCTTCCGGTTAATTCAGGAAAAAAATAAATAAATTCGGAACAAAATATTAATGGAGATAAAAATGAAAATTAAACATTTAACAATAATTATTTTGGCTTTTCTGCTGACTTTACCAGTGCTTGCCGTTGATGACAATGATATTACAGGTTCCTCCGGTGGAGAGTTTGTAAAAGTCGGTGCCGCCGGCGCCCAATTCTTAAAGATTGGAATTGGTGCAAAAGGTATGGGTATGGCAGGGGCGCATTCCGCTACTGTTAATGATTTAACTGCTATCTATTGGAATCCTGCCGGTGTTGCGGACGTAAAGGGGTTTAGTGCAAATGCTACATATACTTCTTGGTTTGCCGGTTTCAATCAGATGTATGCCGCATTCAATTTACCATTAGGTAATTTCAACATCGCCGCTCATCTGATGAGATTTGGCAGTAGTAATATTGAAATAACTACATTTGAAGAACCCAACGGTACAGGAACATATTACAGTGTTTCGGACGTTGTCGGTGGATTGACTTTTTCCGGCTATTTGACAGATAGATTCTCATTCGGTATTACTGCAAAAATTATATCCTTAGGATTCAGTGATGTTTCTTCAAGTGGTATGGCTTTTGATATTGGTACTATGTATGAAACCGGTGTTCAGGGTATTAAACTTGGTTTTGCCATTATGAATCTCGGTACAGAGCAGTCTTACAGCGGTGCAAGCTTGAATTCAACAAAGAAACTTAATGATGCTTTTTTCCAAGCACCTATTGATGTTTCATATTTTGCATATCCTTTTGAAATACCTCTGACATTCCGTGCCGGTATTTCTTCGGAAATCATTAATGCGGACGACAACGTACTCCGCGGTGAATTTGATTTTGTAACTACATCTGACGTTGCTGAGCAGTATGCTTTTGGTTTAGAATACACATGGAGTGATTTGCTTAGTTTCCGCGGCGGATATTTGTTCGGTCAAGACCAATTCGGCTTAGCCGGTGGTGTAGGATTCAAATATATTTCTGGCAACGGATTTGATAGTTCGATTGATTATGCAATTAACCCGACAAGAAATTTCGGCTTGGTTCATAGGATTTCGGTTGACCTTCAATTCTAACGAATTTGTTTTGAAATACATTAATAAATTGCCGTTGTACGTCATATACAACGGCAATTTTTTATGAAATTACTGCGATACATATTGTTTTTTGTCATTATGGCATATTCTGCTTTTGCCGAACTTCCGGTGAAAGTGGATTTCGCCGTATTCAGATATAATGACAGTCTGAATATATTAGAGATTTACTATTCTTTCCCTGCGAGTAGTTTGAAATATAATGACAGCGGTGAAGGCGTAATAGGCTTTGCAGTAGGGATAATACAATCCGAATCTATTATTGATAGTACTCAGTGGATACGCAATATTAAATCGCCTTCCAACAAAGACAACATTCCCGATATGGTGGGGATAAAAACGATGCTTGTTCCAAAGGGTAAACTTAAATTTATGTTTGTTGCTTTGGATATGAATAATAAATATGAAAAATACAAACGCACTTTTAGTTTTACATCACCTGACTATCCGATAGATAAATTTTCGACAAGTGATTTGCAAATTGCCGCTGAAATAGAATCTACAAGCAATACTCGACAAAAATGGAGCAAAGCTTTTAAAAAGAGTGGGCTTTTTGTTGTACCTAATCCGGGTAATGATGTACTTGGGAGCAATCCGAAAATACACTCGTATTTGGAAATTTATAATGCTAAAAAAATTGCGCCTGCCGGCTTGCATATTCTTTATACTGTATATGATGCGGCTCATAAGGAAGTATTTGCTCTGCCGAGAGAGAAAAAATCTTTTTCCGATGCGATGGTTGAGTATATATCCATTCCAGTTGATGCTTTACCTACAGGGGTTTATTATTTTACAGTCTTAATTAAAGACGCAAAAGACGAAGTGGAACTATCTAAAAATACACGAAAAATATACGTTTCAAACTATAATATTCCACCAAAATCGGTTGATGAATTCTATGAGAATATGTCCTTTGAGCAAAGTGAATTTGCTACTCTCTCGGAAGAAAGAGTAAAGATATTTTATGACCAGATTAAATTCCTTGCTTCCGATTATGAAAAAGAAGTTTGGGATAAATGTGAAACTTTGGGTGCAAAACAGAGATTTCTCTACACTTTTTGGTCGGCAAGAAATACCGATACTACCAAAACATATAATCAGCTTTTGGAGGATTTCAGAGATAGGATTGCTTATACAAATAAGCATTTTAAATACGGGCTGATGAAGGAGGGTTGGCGCACTGACCGCGGTAGGGTATATATTAAATATGGCAAGCCTACTCGTATTGACCATTTTGTACAGGAGGGCGACAGACCTCCATATATAAAATGGTATTATGATGAGATACAGGGTGGTGTTCATTTTGTTTTTATTGATTTCCGCTCTAATGGTTTTTATCAATTGGTACACTCTAACGCCGAGGGCGAAATGTATAATTATAATTGGTATGAACAGTATATTGAACGACAAGACCCGGACCCGAATTTTAAATATCATAAGAGCAATTTCCCGCGATGAAAAAAACAGTTGATATAATTATTTATTATGTTGCTCTTGTCGCTTCTTATCCGGTACAATATTTGTCCCCAAAAATGAGGGTTGTTCTTGGTAAATTACTCGGGCGATTTTTTATGTTGCTTATGCAGTCGCGAGTTGAAATTGCATTAGATAATCTATCAAAAGCATTCCCAAATAAGAATAGTGATAGTCTAAAAATAATTGCTAAGCAATCTTTTGAGAATCTCGGTATAACCTTACTTGATATACTCGCAATGAAGCATCTGTCAAAGCAAAAAATTATAAATATGGTTAAATTTGAGAATTTAGCTATGAGCAAGAAGTTGCTCGCACAGAATAGAGGCATGATATTATTAAGTGCGCATTTCGGTAATTGGGAAATTAGTGCTATGTCCGGTGCTTTACAAATGGCAGTAGAATATCTAATTATTGTCGAACATCAGGCTAATGATTTTATCAATACGGAGATAAACAGAATTCGTACTCGTTTCGGGAACAAAGTTGTTTCTCGTTATGCCGCCGCTCGTGAAATTGTTAAGGTATTAAGACGCGGGGAAGTGCTTGCATTAATTGCAGACCAGAGTGCAAGTGAGCGAAATGATGTTTATGTTGATTTCTTCGGGCGTCCTGCCGCCACTTTTGACTCGCCGGCGGCTCTTGCATTGAAGTTCGATATTCCTGTTGTCTTTGGCGTATCTGTGCGACAGGCGGACGGCTCTTATATTGTTTCCTTAAAGCAAATACAACACGATGACCTAAAATATGATAAAGCCGGAATTTTGGAACTAACTCGCCGTCATGTGAAAATTCTCGAAAATGAAATTATTAAAAATCCGGGGCATTGGGCTTGGATGCACAGGCGCTGGAAACATTCACCACCGGAGGAATATGTAAATGGATAGTCCTCGCTTAGATGATTTTAAGCATATTGCCGTTATTCAGACTGCATTTCTTGGTGATGTAGTATTGGCTTTGCCTTTGGTGGAGATAATTAAAAACAACTATCCCGATATAAAAGTTAGTTTTGTATCAACTCCACTTGCCGCCGGCATTACTTCTTCGCTTAAATCCATTGATAGTGTTATTGCCTATGATAAACGCGGCATTCGGAAAGGTTTGGACGGTATTAAGCATATTGCCGGCTATCTCCGCGAGAAAAATGTAGATTGTATTATTTCTTCTCATCGCTCACTGCGGACTTCTTTGCTTACTTTTTTCACAAAGGTTGATTACTCGGTTGGGTTTAATACATCAGCGTTTTCATTTGCATATAAAAAAAGGATTAAATACAAAAAGACCGTTCACGAAATTGAGCGGAATTTATCTTTGCTTCAAGCATTTTCCGACTATGATTCGCTAAATTTGGATTATAGAAATGTCGAACTTGATATTAGCGATAATGATAAAAGTTATGTAGAATCAGTTGTCATATCAAGTGGTTTGCAGAATGATAAAATAATTGCACTTGCTCCGGGTTCGGTCTGGGAAACAAAAAAGTGGAAGGAAAAGCATTTTGTTACTATTGCTAATATGTTAAAAGATGCCGGATATACACCTGTACTTATTGGCTCGGAGTCCGATGCTCCATTATGCTATAGGATAGCAGCAGGTTCAAATTCCGTCAGCTTTGGTGGTAAGTTTACCTTGCCGCAAACAATTTATTTCTTGTCTCTTATTCGTTTGCTTCTTACTAACGATAGCGCCCCTACTCATTTTGCAGGTCTTGTTGATTGTCCTACTGTTACTGTATTTGGTCCTACTTCACCGCTTTTTGGCTTTGCTCCTTGGAGCGAGAAAAGCCTTTCACTTGGTTTGGACAATCTTAAATGTCGTCCTTGTGAAATTCATGGTGGAGAAAAATGTTCAATCGGTACTCACGAATGTATGGAAAATCTTCTTCCCGAAACGGTATTCGATGCTATTGTTTCTCTGCTGAAATAATATTAGTGTCTGCAATATTTCTTATAAAGTATAGGGATATTATAATCATAAATGCCATACCTGTCCAGATAAATCGTCCATCTGAATATGCCGCAATGATAGAATAAATTGATAGCATTATCGAAAAAAACATTCCTACATAATATGGTAGAAGCATTTTGCTAATTACATTTTGCTTATGCTTTGCAGCGTACAATATTGCTAAAAAACCCGGAATACCAAAGCTTAGAATAAAACTTAAATAGGTCTTGAGCCTACTTAAATTTCCAATTGCAGTTTGTAGTGAAGGCGACCATAAATATTGGTTGTCTGTGGCAAAATACGAGCGAACCAAAACATTTGCCGTTACGAATAGTATAAACGATAATAGCAGAATAAGCATTGATTTGATTCTTTGCCCTTTATCGGTTGAATATTCTAGCAAATAATATACAAATGCAAAAGGAAAAGCAATTATTGTTACTTCCTTTGTAATTGCCGCAAGTGCAAATGTAAGCGGAAGCCATATTTTTTTACCGCTTATTATTAAGTACACAATCAAATAGATAAATAAATTTGATGTAGGTTCGAGAAACGCACTTGAGCCGTAGTAAAACAAAGGGAATGATACAATATAAAGTAATAATGCAATTATTCTTAAACCGAAATTAAAATTCAATTCTTTGAGTATTAGCAGGAGCAACATTAGTGTTAGTATATTTGCTAATACATTGATAATGCTAAGTGATAGTAAAGAATCAAAAGGGAGTAAGCTTGCAATAAATGGTAATAACGGACGATAATTAAATGGTTCATATACCTCATTTAGCCCCTTTGAACCCTTGAAGTATTCTGTGAAATTATAGTAATTTTTTTGGTCAGGTGTCATTTCGCCTGCTTCCACACCGGTAAATGGTCTGATGATGGCTATATCCTGCATATTGAAACGGGGATATAATATAAGCGTAAAAAACAAAATGACAATTATTGAAGATAGTATCCTATGCTTCTCAAAATAATCAAGAGTATTATTAATCAACCTTTGCATTGCTTTTAGAGAATAAGTTTTTTATTTGTCTTAGTTCAATTTGTTTGCTTGCAAATACTAATACAATAAATGCAATTATACTTATACTAATATTTATTGACCAGTGCAAATTCAAAAATAAGGAAGGAAGTCCAAATGACAAAATAGCAAGAAGAGATAATATTGCTAATGTAGTGTAATATGTTTTTTGGACAATACTGCGAATGTTAAACGAAAGTCCTACCGCAACAATAAATTCCGTCAATAATGAAATATAAGCTACTGCGTACATTCCGTATTCCGGGATAAAGATTAAATTTAATATTAGATTGACTATTCCTGCCGTCAGGACGGTATAAAGTACTTTCTTCTCGTATCCCCAAGCAATAAGCGGTATGGAAAATGATACGTTGATATACATTAAAAGTAATGCCGGAGCAAGTATTTTCAGAAGAGCGGCACTTTCTACAAATGCTTGCCCAAAGGCAAATACGATAAGTGCATCAGAATAAAAGAAGATGATACCGGCAAGTAAAGAACCTGTTAGAAATGTAATTTTCGTGTAGTTTTTTAGTAAGTTCGAGCGTTCTTCAATGCTATTGCTACGTGAGAGCTGGGGATAGAATGCCTGTTGAAATATCATCAAGGGGGACATTGAAATAATTAATGCTTTTAACGCTGTACCGAGTATTCCCGTTTGATATAAATAGCCGGTTGTAAGCATTAGACCGACAAGGATTATCCCGATATTATTATAAAATGCTGTGATGAGGAATGAAAATCCAATAGGCATTGCTTTTTTTATATGGTACAGCCAATCGCCGATATTTATTCTAATTTCAATTTTATTATATTTTTTTATATAATAAATAATCATCCATAGTGCGTTAATTAATTGAGAAGATGCAATTATAAGTGCCGCAAGCCAAGTGTCAGCGGGTGAGTGTACAAGTAATAATATACCGATAAGATTTAATGAACTTGTTATTGCCAGCCGTATGGCTACAATTTCCATCTTCTCAAGCCCCATAAAGACCCAATTTAGATAATTCACCTGTGCAAATATCGTGAAACCGAAAATGAGAATTACGACTTTGACTTCGAATTCTTTGTTTATCAGAAGTACGATGATAAATAAAACAAGATAGGCAAGTATGGATAGGAAAAACTTAGCGGAGAATAATGTATTTACAAGTGTTCTCATTTTGTCTCGGTTCTTGGCAAGTTCTTTTATACCATAAGCATCAAGTCCTGTTACTATTAACAGTAATAGATAAGTGGACATTGATTGTGCTAAATTGATTGCACCAAGTCCATCTGTCAATATGGTTCTTGCCAGATAAGCGGTAGTGATAAACAGCAGTATCTTATTGTAAACTTCGGCTGTGGATAGCGAAAATATATTTTTTAGTATTTTACTGTTGAGCATACCTGCGGTCTTATCAACTATAAATAGTTTATTTTGTCAATTGGATAATGATTTTATACTCGTCCTTGCTCAAAGGCATTACCGATAGACGTGATTGCTTGATTAAAGCTATATTTTCCAGTTCTTTTGTTTTTTTAATCAGTGCCAAGTCAGGTTGCTTTTTAAAGACTTTTTCTAATTTTAAATCTACCGCAGTCCATCGTTCATCATCAGTAGTCGGGTCTTGGCGTGCTTCGGCAATTACTTTTGTCAGTCCCATAATTGCTTTTTCTTTATTGCTGTGATATATCAGGACGGTATCACCTTTTTTCATTTTATTCATATTATTCCGTGCCTGATAGTTACGCACCCCGTCCCAGACAGTAGAGCCGTCTCGTAGAAAATCATCAATTGAATATGACTCAGGGTCTGATTTTGCTATCCAATAAGCCATAGTTTAACCTTTGATTGCTCTATATACAAAATCTTCGATTACCCATGTGGAATCGGGACGAATTAACTTATAATGTTTTAGCGAATCGTTAATTGAATACTTAGGAAGAGTGTCGATAACGGTGAAGAAACTCGGCAGGCTCATTACTTTAAATGTATTCATATATGGATGTCCGTCCGATTGATTGTACATTGTATAAATCTTGATTCTCTGTTCGCTTATGCCCGCTTCGTGCAGTACTTTAATTGACGCAGGAAACAGCACTTGCGTACCCGAGCAGTTGCAGGACGGATTGACGTAAAGTATAAAATCATCTTTTCGATTAGTGAATTGTTTTTTTATTGAATCTATAACTGCTTTGTCCAGTTTGTAATTTCCGTATTCGGAGTCGAACCATTCGTAACCGGGTGTTACTCGTAGCTCTTTTAATGTGATATATTGTGCATTGCGCGGCTTATTTGTGTCGGAGCAAGCAGTCAAGATTATTGCAATAAGAATTATTGAAAATAACGAATATGCTTTTACTGTCTTTCTCATTTATTCCTCAACTAATTAATATTCCTGTTTACAAATATATATTTTTGATTTTAACAATAATATTAACGATTTACTCTGCTTTATGTTACTTTTTTATGATTTAATTTAATAATTTTATGTAACTTTTATCTTAATTTTATATTATGGATTATGAGGATTAATCAATGATTAAGAAAATGTCAATATTATATTGGCTGTCCTCCATACTGCTGTTAGTTGCAGGGTGTGGGGACAATGCAAAGACGGTTTCGCCGACTGCGGAACGGAACTATTCGCAAGTTCCACCGCATTTCCCGCCGATTCCATTTCCTGAGAATAATCCTTATTCACCGGAGAAGTTTGAACTTGGCAGAAAATTATTTTATGATAGAAGAATGTCCGAAGATTACACTATTGCTTCTTGTTCGCATTGTATGAAGCAACGGTATAATTTTGCTGATAACGGTCCGACAAGTCTCGGACACAATAGAAATTCTATGGTTCGCAATGTAATGAACCTAACAAATTCTGCGTATAGAAGGAATAAGTTTTGGGACGGTAGGGGTAGGTGTATTGAATCGCCTGCTTATCGTAGTTTTTTTCTGACCAGCGTTTTTGCGAGTGATACAAATATAATTAATAAAAGATTGCAAAGCATTCCCGAGTATCGTCTTCTTTTTAATAAATCCTTTGGAAAGGATAGTCCTCCATCGGTCTATCTTGCTTCTATGGCAATTGCAACATTTGTACGATGTTTTGTGTCCGGCAATTCCGCTTATGATAAATATTTAAATGGGAATAAAAATGCAATGTCTATTAGTGCAAAAAGAGGAATGAAACTCTTTTTTAGCTCTCGATTAAATTGCTCTAAATGTCATTCCGGTTTATTCTTTACAGATGGTAAATATCACAATACTGCTGTAACCACTCATTATTTTGATTTTGGTCTATATTATAGAACAAAGAAAAACAGTGATAAAGGAAAATTCCTTACTCCGTCTTTGCGTAACTGTGAGGTTTCCGCTCCTTATATGCACAATGGCGAGCTGGCAACACTCCGAGATGTAATTCATCATTACAATCGGGGTGGACGTCCGTTTATTAATAAAGACAGTTTGATTAGGAGATTAAATCTGTCCGAAAGCGAGCGAGCTGATTTACTTGCTTTCCTGAAATCATTAACGGATTGGGAATTTTTAAAAAATAAAAAATTTCAGAAGAGTAATAATAAATGAAATTCCCAATGAAACGTTTATTGTAAAATGAGAAATACTAAATATATTTGGTTTCTGGCTCTTATTGTAATTTGGGTCGCTTGTTCCGATGCAAAGAAAATTATTGCACCGGGAAATAACGAAATGCCCTATCCGCAGTATTCCAATATGCCGCCTGTCAGGGATAATCCAGAAAATCCTATTACTAACGAAAAGGCAATTCTCGGGAAAAATTTATTCTTTGAAAAGAAATTATCTAAGGATTTCTCAATGGCATGTGCTTCCTGCCACCAGCCGCAATATTCCTTTGCTTCGCAAGGAATGGCGATAAGTCCGACAATTGGCGGAATGAATGATTCCCGTAATGTACCACCTTTGATTAATATTGGTTTTTATGATAAGTACGATTGGGACGGGCATTCAACTAAGCTTGAAACAATGATTCACGAAGATTTTTCGGCTATGACTGTTTTCCAAAATAATGAAGATACCGTATTGGCGAGGTTGTCGGCTATTCCGAAGTATAAGGCTATGTATAAAGATGCTTTTGGTACTGATGGTATTACTATTGACGGGCTTACAAAGGCACTCGCTGTTTATGTGAGAACAATTGTCGCCGGTGATTCAAAATATGACCGCTATATTCGAGGAAACAAGACGGCGTTGAACAAATCGGAAAAACGTGGTATGGAGCTGTTCCTGAGCAATAGAACTCAATGTAGTGAATGCCATACTCCGCCGCTCTTTACCGATTTGCAGTTTCATAATACAGGTGTAACAACACATTATTTTGATTTCGGCAGGTTCTATGTAACAAATAATATTGCTGATAGGGGTAAATTCAGAACACCGACCTTGAGAAATATTATGCTTACTTTTCCATATATGCACAATGGTGAACTGGAAACATTAGATGATGTCATTGAGCATTACAGCCACGGAGGACGTCCGTTTATTAATAAAAGCAAATTTATTAAAATGAGGAATTTTACTCCGCAGGAGAGGCGGGACTTGAAAGCGTTTCTCAATGCTTTGACCGACTCCACTTTATTTTATGACAAACGATACAGGAGAGGAAAATGAAATCGTCAAGAAGAAATTTCTTTAAGCAGATTTTTGCTGTTGCTGTCTTTACAACCACAAAGCCTATGTTGTCATTAGGTAGGATTGTACCGGTGCTGAAAGATGAAGGCGATTCTATTACCGGAATATACCACATTAAAATATCTGACTATCCTGTCCTGAAAAAAATGTGGGGTTCTGTCCGAATGGTAGTCGAAGGCATAGACCCTAAGTTCCATTATCCCCAAATTATTGTTTCTCGAATTGACAAGGAGCAGTATGGCATGGATTACTCTACTGTATCCGAGCAATGTCCGCACGAAGGTTTCCCAATCGAATTGCTAAGTGATGAATTTGTTCCCGACCCGCTATTTGAATGCAAGAAAGGTCATGGCTCCCTATATTTACCGGACGGTAAATATTATTGGGGTATTTCAAAGAAAGATTTACTTACTTATAAAACCGATTGGGACGGTGGCGATAATATTTATATTGAAGTTCCTCAGCTTGTTGATGTTGTTGAAGAGACTAATTATCCACTTTGTTTTATGTCGGAGCTTTATCCAAATCCGGCAAAGGATAAAACAACATTGAAGTACGGACTGGAAACTGTTTCCAATATTCATATATCATTATTTGATATGAATGGGAATGAAGTAAAATTACTAGTAGGCGGAACAATCCCTGCCGGCGAGTACGACCTAAGCGTTAATCTTTCCGATTTGCCTGCCGGCAGTTATGTTTGTAGAATGATGCTCGGCAATGAAAACAGAATTATCAGAAAATTACAAGTCGTCAAATAATATGAGCGAAAAGGAAAATAGAAGAGAGTTTATTAAAAAGTCGGCTACTTTTGTTGCGGCTGTTTCTGTTGTCGGTCTGTCTTCTCTTATTACTTCATGCGAGAATTATATTGCCCACACAGGTGGTAGTGGCACTATTATTGAAATTGATGTAAATAGCAAAGCCTATCGGCGTTATCTAACCCGTAGGGGTGCAGGTCTGATTAAGAAATTTCCTAATGTCAATTTCGGTGTACCTGTAATTATTGTGAAAGTTGCCGAGAATACTTATAGGTGTTTTTCCTCTATGTGTACACATAATAATTGCTACGGAAAGGAATGTTTTCATAGCCGCAATCCTGATGAGAGGGAAAAAAGTAATGTTCGACCACCTATCGGAACTTCGCTTGAAGCTCGTAGTATCGTTTGCAAATGTCATGGCTCGAGATATGATGCTTTTGACGAAGGACGTCCCTATCAAGGACCGGCAGAGCGCCCTCTAGCCCAATATCCCTGTGAATTCAATCCACAAACCGGTATTTTGAGAATAAAATTTTAGTTTTTTCTCCTTCCGACTTACCACACATTTATTACAAAAGTATTCCTACGTTTACTTTTGATAATAGAAAATATTAATTTATGACTGTCTAAAACAATAGGGACAGTAAAATGCAAATAGGTAAAATAATATTAAGACAAAAACAGAGTATAATCACACAGTGGCGGCAGTCAATAATTGGCAGTTATCCTGCCGAATCCGGCTCATATCTGCTCGAAAATAAAAACAAATTTGCCAATCCGATTGGCTTTACTCTGGCAAATTCTTTGCCGGTTATTGTTGATGCCGTAATAGACGGCTGTTTGAGTGCCGATGCAAAAAAGAGCTTGGACGATATAATTAAAATTAGAGCAGTACAGGAATTCAAGCCGTCTGAGGCTATTGGTTTTGTCGCTTCATTGAGGGCAATTGTTTTGTCGGAAATATCTGACGAAGCGAATTTGTCCGACTTTTTACACACGGAAAAAATATTCAATGAAATTAATGATTATACTATTAATACTTATGTCTGCTTCAAAGAAAAAATATATGACATCAAAGCGAATGAGCAACTTAGAACATTCGAGAAGATGGTGGAGCGACTAAATAAAAAGTATGAAGAATTGACAACATTAAATTAAAATATTTACAAATTAACTACAGGATTTCCTGATGGGTTTAATTGTTTCGATTATTGGTCTTGCGGTTTTGATTATTCTGGCAATAATCGGGGCTTCCGTTCCGGCACTCAATTACTTTTTCGGAGTGGTGATGCCTTATACGGCAATTACCGTTTTCATTTTCGGAATTATTTGGCGAGTGTTCAAATGGGCAAGGTCTCCGGTTCCTTTCAGAATTACTACTACCTGCGGACAGGAAAAGTCTTTTGATTGGATTAAGCGAAATAAGCTCGATAATCCCTCCGGTTTTTGGGGTGTTGTCGGTCGAATGTTCCTCGAAGTTTTGCTATTCCGCTCACTATTTAGGAATACGCGTGCAGGTATTAAGGACGGGAAGAAATTGATTTACAGCGTAGATATTTTTCTATGGCTTTTTGCTCTTCTTTTCCATTGGTCGTTTTTGGTTATTGTACTGCGTCATTTCAGGTTTTTTGTTGAACCAGTGCCGGGCTTTGTGCATTTCTTACAGGGTATTGACGGGTTTTTCCAAGTTGGCTTACCGCTGATATTTATGACTGATGTATTAATTATAGCAGGTCTGGTATTTCTAATGGCAAGGCGGCTTTTCGACCGCAAAGTCAAGTATATATCGCTATCTTCCGATTATTTCCCTTTACTGCTAATTCTTTCGATTGCCGTAACAGGTATTATGATGAGATATTTCTTTAAGACGGATTTAATTGGCGTAAAAGAAGTATCTACATCTATATTAAGTTTCTCAGCGGTTAGTGCTGATACTCTTGCTTCACTTGGAGGCTGGTTCTATGTACATTTCTTCCTTGTATGTACACTACTACTTTATTTCCCGATGAGTAAACTGATGCACATGCCGGGAATATTCCTTAGTCCTACTCGCAATTTGGCAAATAATAACAGAATGAAACATCACGAAAATCCCTGGAAAAAAGACTTATCAATGCCGGCGCATACTTATGAGGAATACGAAGACGAATTCCGTGATGTTATGGCTTCGGTCGGACTTCCACTAGATAAGGAGGTGAAGAAATAATGTCCACAAAGATTAAACCTGAAGAGCTTCTTGCAAAGATTAATCATAAGCCACCAAAAAAGGGCTGGATGGATACACCAGTGGAATTCAAAAATGGTACTTATAATAATTCTGCTGTTCCCGAATCTTTGGAATATCTTCACCAACCGAATCCGCGTAAATGGCATGTGTATGATGATGATTGGCAACTACCGGAAAATTGGAAGGAAATCATTCTGGAAGGGCTTCGTGAGCGTTTGCTAAAATTCCGGTCATTGCAACTATTTATGGATATTTGTGTGCGTTGCGGCGCCTGTGCGGATAAATGTCATTTCTTTATTGGCTCCGGCGACCCTAAAAATATGCCGGTACTTCGTGCCGAACTACTACGTTCCGTATATAGAAGGGAATACACAAAAGCCGGAAAAATTATGGGGAAAATGGTTGGTGCAAGAGAACTGACTATTGACGTCCTAAAGGAATGGTTCTATTATTTTTATCAATGTACACAGTGCCGGCGTTGTTCGGTATTTTGTCCTTATGGTATTGATACTGCAGAAATTACATTTATCACTCGTGAGTTGATGAACTTAATCGGTGTAAATATTGACTGGGTGATGACTCCTGTCAAGAATTGCTATCGCACGGGTAATCATCTCGGAATTCAGCCCCATGGTATGCTTGATAGCATTGAGTTTGCTATTGAGGATTTGGAAGACCGTACAGGTGTTAATGTAGAAGTGCCTCTTAATAAGAAGGGTGCGGAAGTATTGTTTATTACTCCTTCTGCCGATTATTTCGGTGAACCGCATTATTTTACTCTTCTGGGATATTTTGCATTGTTCCATGAGATTGGTCTTGATTTCACAATGTCCACCTATGCTTCCGAGGGCGGTAATTTCGGTTCATTTGTGTCGCACGACTTGATGAAGGCATTAAACGCAAAGATGTATGATGAAGCAAAACGATTAGGGGTTAAATGGATACTCGGTGGCGAGTGCGGACATATGTGGCGTGTCGTTCATCAATATATGGATACATTGAACGGTCCGCCTGATTTCCTCGAAGTACCGAAATCACCGATTACCGGAACTATATTTGAGAATGCCAAAAGTAGCAAGATGGTGCATATCTCTGAATTTACGGCTGATTTGATTAAGAATAAAAAGATAAAACTTGACCCGAGCCGTAATGACCATTGGCATGCTACTTATCACGATTCCTGCAATCCTTCGAGAGGTATGGGGTTGCTGGAAGAACCGCGATATATTATTCACAATGTGATGAATAACTTTACCGAGATGCCGGACAACACAATACGAGAGCAAACTTTCTGCTGTGGTAGTGGTGCAGGGCTTGGTACCGAAGAAAATTTTGAAATGAGAATGCGGGGCGGTCTGCCGAGAGCAAATGCCGTTAAGCATGTACACGAAAATAACGGGGCAAATATTCTGCTCTGTATGTGTGCTATTGATAAAGCTACATTACCGCCGCTACTTGAATATTGGGTGCCGGAGGTAGATGTTGGTGGTGTTCACGAGATGGTCGGCAATGCTCTTATTATGCGTGATGAAAAGAACAGAACTACTGATTTACGAGGCAATCCATTGCCGGGAAAGGAGGAAGAAGAAAATGTATGATGCAGGAAAAATAATTTTCGGCTTGTTTGTTTTTGCAATTCTCTTCACTTCGCCTTTTTGGTTGAATTTGTCCGGCAATCCGGAATATTCGCCCGATGTGAAGTATCCTACCGGTGAGAGCGAGTGTATTGCCACAAAAGAATATATGAATCACAATCACATGGAAATTCTTAATGATTGGCGGAATAAGGTTGTTCGCTCCGATTTGAGATATTACAAAAAAAACGGACGTAATTTTATGATTGACGGACAGCCTGCCGAGATGTCTCTTACTCACTCTTGTTTGAAATGTCATAATGATAAAAAAGTTTTTTGTGACAGATGTCATGATTATTTGGCAGTCAAACCTTATTGCTGGGATTGCCACGTTGTTCCGGGGGAGGTAAAAAAATGAAAAGAAGAAACTTTTTAAAGATTGTCGGTTTTGGTGGTGCGCTTACAGTTGCATCAAAAATGTCAATTGACGCATTTTCAGAGAATACCACTGCTAATATGCACAGCGGAAAACGTTGGGCTATGGTTATTGATACTCGTAAATGTATGGAGCAAGGCAATAGTTGTACAAAGTGTATTGATGCTTGCAACAAGGTACACAATGTTCCTCGGTTCGAGAATAAAAAAGACGAGGTCAAATGGATTTGGAAAGAAGAATTCGAGCATGCATTTGTTACTTCCGAAAATCACTTTTT